>NZ_JBEFRW010000009.1:0-205093 GCF_053483195.1 Mycolicibacterium sp. XJ2546
ACTGGGCCGATACCCCGGATCCGGCGCGGCGTCGGTGGGCACGTCCAACGGTTTCAACGTCGCGGTCTCGGCGAGCTCACGCACCGATTCGGCGGGCAGCACCCCAAAACCGGGCAGATAGCCCGGGGTGTCGGCGGTGCCGTCGAGGGTGGGTTGTTCGGCCAGCACATGGATGACCGCCGCCGCCGCGGCCTCACGCGTCGCGCGGGCCGGACAATCCTCGGATCCGCATTGGCACGCCAGGGTGGCTTCGCCTCGGGCCACCGGGCCGCAGGCATCGGCGCGACGCTGGCGTTTGGTGCGCGGATCGTTTTCACACACCGTGGCCGCCATCGCCTCGAGGCGCTGATCCATCGCGGCGGCATCGGCAGAGTGCAGGGTGCCCCATAAGATCGCCATGCCCGCGGTATCGCCAGGATGGATCTCCACGCAGCGATCCTCATCTTCTTTGGGCGCGACCCGCACCGCGGCCGGATCGTATTTGGCCACCCACATATCCAGCCGATCACGCAGCTTGGGCGTGGACAGCTTCATCCATTTGTGCACCCGGCGCGCCAACGCCTCATCAAGCTCACCGATCCGCTCATCCTCGACGTTTTCGGTGCGGTTGACGATCGTGTTGACCATCCGAAAGTCGATCACCCCGCTGATGAAAACCTTGGCGATCCGCGGCAGCCGCTCACGCAACGTCCTGGCCAGCCCGACCTGATACACCGCGCGGGCATGGCTGATGTTCTGGATCGGCGAGATCTCCGCGGCCACCGCAGCAACTACATCGGTGAAGTAGAACTTGGCTTCGTGATATTCGCGCTCGCGGCGAGCGAACAACTCACCGACCGCAGCCAGGCGCCGACCCATCGCCGCCGACTCCTCACGGGTCTCCTCACCCATGAAGTCGACCAACTCCACATCCGACACCGCCTCGAACATACATTCGATACTAGCCGGACCCGCCGACATTTCAGAGTTCGGCGGCGGCGTCCTCGTCGAGCAGCCAGACGGTCGCTTCACGACCGACCGCGCCCGCCGCCGGCCAATCGGCAGGGGTGGCACCGCCGACGGCGGCGGCCACCGCTTCGGCCTTGGCCCCGCCGGAGACCACCAGCCAAACCTCCCGCGCCTGCTGTACCGCGGGCAGCGTCAGCGTGATGCGCTGCGGCGGCGGTTTGGGGGAGTCGGTGACGGCCACCACCATCCGGTCCTTCTCACGCACCGCAGCAGTGTGCGGAAACAGCGAGTTGATGTGACCTTCTGGGCCCATGCCCAGCAGATGCACATCGAAGGCCGGAGCGGGCTCACCGTCTTCGGCGTTGGCCGCCAACTCCCGCTCGTAGTCCTGCGCGGCGGCCTCGATGTCGTCGCCGAACTGGCCGCCGCTGGCCGACATCGGGTGCACGTTGACATCGGGGATGTCGATGTGGTCCAGCAGCGCCTCGCGGGCCTGCTTGTAGTTGCGCTCGTCGTCGTCCTCGGGAACGAACCGATCATCGCCCCAGTACAGATGTACCTTCGTCCAGTCGATCCCGGAACTGCGCGCAGCGACGCGCTTGAGCAGGCCGATACCCGTACCGCCACCGGTCAACACGATGTGCGCGTTACCCCGCTCGGCGATCGCGTCGCCGATCGCACCGATCAGGCGATCACCTGCGGCCTCGACCAAAGCGGCGGTGTCCGGGTACTTCTCGACGATCGTGCTCACGTGTATTGCACCTTGCCTATGCCTTGTAGTGCTTCATGGTAGATCTCGTCTGGGTCCAGCCTGCGCATGTCTTCGGCAAGACACTCCTTGGCTTCTCTGCGCGCCAATGGAATTCGAGCCTCCGGCCTGCTGGTGCGGCTCAGCGTGGCGGTGACGCCATTCTGCGGCCGCTGCAGCGTGATCGTCTCGCCGCTGCGGACAAGTTCCACCTTGAGGTCACCCGACACCCGCCGTACTGGGCCGCCGATTCTACTGGCCAGCCAACCCGCCAGGATGTCCAGCGCGGGTTCGTTGCTGAGACCCGACACCAGCGCCGAGGTGATCGGCTCATGGGGATCCAGTTCGACGGCGGCAGCCAGCAGCGCCCGCCAGTAGGTGACCCGGCTCCACGCCAGATCGGTGTCGCCGTCGGCGTAGCCGTCCAGGCGGCTCTTGATCGTCGCCAGCGGATCAGCGCTGGCCGTGGCGTCCGTGATGCGTCGAATCGCCAACTTGCCCAATGGATCCTGCGCGGGCACCGGTGGCGCAGCGGTGGGCCACCAAGCCACCACCGGGGTATCGGGAAGCAGGAAGGGAAGCACCACGCTGTCGGCGTGCTCGGCGAGGTCACCATGCAGGCGCAGCACCACCACCTCACCGGCGCCCGCATCGGCGCCGACGCGAATCTCACCGTCCAGCCTAGGTTGCGGCGCGCCGCGATCGCCTGCGACCGCGACGATCACCCGGCACGGGTGCTCACGGCTGGCGTAGTTGGCCGCCTCGACGGCGTCCTCGAGACATCCATCGTCTGCTGCGATGACCAGCGTCAGCACCCGGCTGAGCGTTATCGCGCCACCTTCTTCACGCAACCCGGTGATCTTCTTGCTGATTTCGGTGGTGGTGGTGTCGGGCAGTTCGACGATCACGGCCGCCTCCATTCCCGGCCCATTTGATGCAGCATGTCGAACGCCGAAGACGGGCCCCAGGTGCCCGCCTCATAGGGTTCCGGTTTGCCGTGGGCAGCCCAATCGTTCAGTACGGGATCAAGGATCTCCCAAGATAATTCGACTTCGGCGTTCACGGGGAACAGCGAGGGCTCACCCAACAACACATCGAGGATCAGCCGCTCATAAGCCTCGGGGGAGTCCTCGGCGAACGCCGAACCGTAGGAGAAATCCATGTTGACGTCACGGACTTCCATCTGGCTGCCCGGCACCTTGGACCCGAACCGCGTGGTGATGCCCTCGTCGGGCTGGATCCGGATCACCAGCGCGTTCTGCCCGAGTTCCTCCGTCATGGTCTTGTCGAACGGCAGAAACGGCGCCTTCTTGAAGATAAGTGCGACCTCGGTGACCCTGCGTGCCAAGCGTTTTCCGGTGCGTAGGAAGAACGGCACACCGGCCCAGCGCCGGTTGTCGACCTCGAGGGTGATCGCGGCGAAGGTCTCGGTCGCGGAATCCTTCGAGAAGCCTTCCTCTTCCAGCAGCCCGGGTACTTTCACGCTGCCTTGCCACCCGGCGGCGTACTGCCCGCGTGCGGTGGTCCGGTCCAAGGGTTGCATCAGCTGGGTCGCCGAGAGCACCTTGATCTTCTCGGCCTGCAGTTCACGCGGTCCGAAGTTGGCCGGCTCCTCCATGCACACCAGCGCCAGCAGCTGTAACAGGTGGTTCTGGATCACGTCCCTGGCGGCCCCGACCCCGTCGTAGTAGCCTGCCCGCCCGCCGAGCCCGATGTCTTCGGACATGGTGATCTGGACGCTGTCAACGTAGTTGGCGTTCCACACCGGCTCATACAGCTCGTTGGCGAAGCGCAACGCCAGAATGTTCTGCACCGTTTCCTTGCCGAGGTAGTGGTCGATCCGAAACACCGACTCCTCGGGAAACACGCTGTTGACCACGGCGTTGAGCTCGCGGGCGCTCTGCAGGTCATGGCCGAACGGTTTTTCGATGACCACTCGGCTCCAGTGGCCTTGCGCAGGACGGGCCAACCCGGTCCTCTGCAGTTGCTCGCACACCACCTGAAAAGAATTGGGCGGGATGGAGAGGTAGAACGCGTGGTTGCCGGCGGTGCCCCGTTCGGCGTCCAGCTTCTCCAGCGTTTCGGCGAGCCGCACGAATGCCGCGTCGTCGTCGAAAGTGCCCTGGACGAACCGGATTCCCTCGGCCAAACGGTCCCAGACCTCTTGGCGAAACGGGGTACGCGCGTTCTTCTTGACGGCCTCATAGACCACCTCGCCGAAACTCTCGTCGGCCCAGTCGCGGCGAGCGAAGCCCACCAGGCTGAAGCTGGCGGGCAGCAGGCCACGGTTGGCCAGGTCGTAGATCGCCGGCATGAGTTTCTTGCGGGCGAGGTCGCCGGTGACGCCGAAGATCACCAGACCACAGGGGCCTGGGATGCGGGGCATTCGCTTATCCCGCTTGTCCCGCAGGGGATTACGCCATCCCGCACCGCCCGATGCGGCTCGCTGGGCCGCGGACGTCATTTGTTCGCGGCGTCGAGCTGACCCTGGGTAGCTTCGAGCAGCTCGAGCCATGACTTCTCGAACTTCTCAACTCCTTCGTCCTCCAGCACCCGGAACACGTCGGGCAGATCGATGCCGACGCCGCTGAGCTTGTCGAAGACGGCCTGCGACTCCGCGCCCTTGCCGGTCACCGTGTCGCCGCTGATGACGCCGTGGTCGGCGACCGCGTCGAGCGTCTGCTCCGGCATGGTGTTCACCGTGTGGGGGGCGACCAGCTCGGTGACGTAGAGCGTGTCGGCGTACTCGGGGTTCTTCACACCGGTGGACGCCCACAGCGGGCGCTGCACCCGTGCACCGTCGGCCTTGAGGGCCTCATACCGTGAACCGCCGACGAACACTTCCTCGTACGCGGCGTAGGCGAGCCGGGCGTTGGCAACGCCGGCCTGACCGCGCAGCGCGAGGGCTGTGTCCTTCCCCGAGTCCGAGGCTATCTTCTCCAGCCGGTTGTCGATCTCGGTGTCGACCCGGGAGACGAAAAACGATGCCACCGAATGGATCTTGGACAGGTCGTGGCCGGCTTCCTTGGCCTTTTCCAGCCCGGCCAGGTATGCGTCCATCACCATGCGGTGCCGCTCGACGGAAAAGATCAGCGTGACGTTGACCGAAATACCTTCGGCCAGCACCGCGGTGATCGCGGGCAGCCCGGCCATGGTGGCCGGGATCTTGATGAACAGGTTGGGCCGGTCGACGATCTTCCACAGTTCCACGGCCTGCAGGATCGTCTTGTCGGTGTCGTGCGCCAGCCGCGGGTCGACCTCGATGGAAACCCGGCCGTCCACGCCGTCGGAGGCCTCGTGGGCCTTGGCGAGCACGTCGCAGGCATTGCGGACGTCGTCGGTGGTGACGGTGCGGACGGTGGCGTCCACATCGGCGCCTCGGCTGGCCAGTTCGTTCACCTGATCGTCGTAGGCGGTACCGTCCGAGAGCGCCTTCTGGAAGATCGTCGGGTTGGTCGTGACACCCACAACGCATTTGGTGTCGATCAACTCCTGCAAGTTGCCGGTCTGCAGCCGGTCTCGGGAGAGGTCGTCGAGCCATACCGACACTCCCGCAGCGGACAACGCCGCCAGATTGGGATTTTGAGCCATTGCTCTACCTTTCAGTTCAGTTGTCTAGCGATCGCTCCGCGGCGGCCACCACAGCTTCTGGGGTGAACCCGTACTCGCGGAACAACGTCTTGTAATCAGCGGATTCCCCGTAATGTTCAATCGACACGATCTCGCCGGTGTCGCCGACCAGTTTGTGCCAGCTCTGCGCGACCGCCGCCTCCACGGCGACGCGCGCAGACACCGCGGGCGGCAGCACGCTGTCGCGGTACTCGACCGGTTGCGCCTCGAACCACTCGACGCACGGCATCGACACCACCGTCGCGGTGACGCCCTTGTCGCCCAGCATCTTCTGGGCTGCCACGCACAGCTGCAACTCGGAGCCGGTGCCGATGAGCACGACGTCCGGTTGCTTGTCGGGGGCGCCGCCCAAGACGTACCCGCCCCTGGCAACGCCTTCGGCGTCCGTGCCCTCGAGCACCGGGATGGCCTGGCGGGTCAGGATCAGGCCGACGGGGCCGCTGTTGGCGCCGCGTTCGATGATCGTGCGCCAGGCGTAGGCGGTTTCGTTCGGGTCGCCAGGGCGCACCACGGACAGGTTCGGGATGGCGCGCAGCGCCGCGAGGTGTTCGATCGGTTGGTGGGTGGGGCCGTCCTCGCCGAGCCCGATCGAGTCGTGGGTCCAGATGTAGATGGTGTCGATGTCCATCAACGACGCCAACCGCACCGCGGCGCGCATGTAGTCGGAGAACTGCAGGAACGTACCGCCGAAGGCGCGGGTCGGTCCGTGCAGCACGATGCCGGACAGGATCGAGCCCATGGCGTGTTCACGCACACCGAAGTGCAGCACCCGACCGTACGGGTCCGCCGTGTAGTCCTTGGTCGAAATCGACGGCGGGCCAAAGGAGTTCGCGCCCTTGATGGTGGTGTTGTTACTGCCCGCCAGGTCGGCTGAGCCACCCCACAGCTCGGGCAGCTTCGACGCGACATCGTTGAGCACCTGGCCGAACGCGGCGCGGGTCGCGATGTCCTTGGAGCCGGGCTCCCAGTAGGTCAGGTCGGCGTCCCAGCCCGGTGGCAGCTCTTTGGCCAGCAGTCGGTCCAGCAGCGCCTTGCGTTGCGGTTCGCGCTGCGCCCAGGCGTCGAATTCGCTCTGCCACTTCTCGCGGGCCTCCTTGCCGCGATCGACCAACTTGCGGGTGTGCTCGATGACATCGGGGCGCACCTCGAAACTCTTGTCCGGGTCGAAGTCGAGGATCTTCTTGACCGCGGCGACTTCCTCCTCGCCGAGCGCGGCGCCGTGGGCCTTGCCGGTGTTCATCAGGTTGGGTGCGGGGTAGCCGATGATGGTGCGCAGCGCGATGAACGACGGTTTGTCGGTGACCTTCTTGGCCTCGGCGATCGCTTCCTCGAGCCCGACGACGTTCTCGCCGCCCTCGACTTCCTGCACGTGCCAGCCGTAGGCGCGGTAGCGGGCGGGAGTGTCCTCGGACAGCGCGATGTTGGTGTCGTCCTCGATCGAGATCTGATTGCTGTCGTAGAAGACGATCAGGTTGCCCAACTGCTGGGTGCCGGCCAGCGACGACGCCTCGCTGGTGACGCCCTCCTCGATGTCGCCGTCGGAGGCGATCACATAGATGTAGTGGTCGAACGGGCTGGTGCCGGGCGCGGCGTCGGGATCGAACAGCCCGCGCTCGTACCGCGACGCCATCGCCATCCCGACCGCGGAGGCCAGCCCCTGCCCCAGCGGGCCCGTCGTGATCTCAACGCCCTTGGTGTGCCGGAACTCCGGATGGCCGGGTGTCTTGGACTTGAAGGTGCGCAGCGCCTCGATGTCGGAGAGTTCGAGCCCGAAACCGCCCAGGTAGAGCTGGATGTACAGGGTCAGGCTGGAGTGGCCGGCCGACAGCACGAAACGGTCGCGGCCCAGCCAGTGCTGGTCGGTGGGGTCGTGGCGCATCTGGCGCTGAAACAGCGTGTAGGCCAGCGGAGCCAGGCTCATCGCCGTGCCGGGATGACCGTTGCCGCGCTTCTGGACCGCGTCGGCGGCAAGTACCCGCACCGTATCGACGGCGCGCGTATCGACCTCCGTCCAATCGTCCGGGTGGTGCGGGCGGGTGAGGGCGGAAATCTCGTCGAGTGTGGTCACTAGGCGCTCCTGGTCGAGGGTTGAGCTCGGCACGCTGCTCGTAAAAACACCCTAGTGCGGGATAGTCATCCAGTGCAGGCAGCAGCGGGAGGATATGGGGAGGATTAGGACGCCGTTCGGGTGCGGTCTACCATCGTCTGTAGTAGACGCTTCGCGTCGCCGGTATTTCGACAGGAGTGACCTGCGTGAACATTCGGGAAGGCCACCTCAACGAGGAGACGCTGGACCGGACGTCGGCTACCCAAAGCTTGCGGCGACAGTTCCTCGACAAGGTGCTCGGCTACATCTCGCTGACCAAGCCGCGCGTCATCGAGTTGCTTCTGGTCACCACCATCCCGGCGATGCTTCTGGCGAACCGCGGAACCGTCGACCCGCTGCTGATCCTCAACACCCTTGTCGGTGGCCTGCTGGCGGCCGCGGGCGCCAACACGCTCAACTGCGTCGCCGATGCCGACATCGACAAGGTGATGAAGCGCACCGAGCGCAGACCGCTGGCGCGGGCCACCGTGCCGCGCAGCCACGCGCTGGTGTTCGGCCTGGTGCTGTCGGTCGCGTCGTTCTTCTGGCTGTGGTGGACGACGAACCTGCTCTCGGCGCACCTGGCCGGCGCGACCATCGCCTTCTACGTGCTGGTGTACACGCTGCTGCTCAAACGCCGCACCTCGCAGAACGTCGTGTGGGGCGGGGCGGCCGGGTGCATGCCGGTGATGATCGGGTGGTCGGCGGTCACCGGCACCATCGCCTGGCCCGCGCTGGTGATGTTCGCGATCATCTTCTTCTGGACGCCGCCGCACACGTGGGCGCTGGCCATGCGGTACAAGGAGGACTACCGCGCCGCCGGCGTGCCGATGCTGCCCGCGGTGGCCACCGAGCGTCAGGTCACCAGACAGATCCTCATCTACACCTGGCTGACGGTTGGGGCGACGCTGGCGCTCGCGCCCGCAACCGGATGGCTGTACACGGCGGTGGCGCTGCTGGCGGGCGGCTGGTTCCTGGTGATGGCGCATCAACTCAACGCCGGGGTGCGCCGCGGTGAACCGGTCAAACCGTTGCGGCTGTTCCTGCAGTCCAACAACTATCTGGCCGTGGTGTTCTGCGCGCTGGCGATCGACTCGGTGCTCGCGCTGCCGACATTGTTCTGAGCGGGCTGACTCGCCCGGCTACGGCACCAGAACCACTGAGCCGAAGGTCTTTCGGCCCTCCAGGTCACTGTGCGCGGTTGCCGCGTCCTCGAGCCGGTAGCGTTCGCTGACCGTCACGTTGAGGGTGCCGTTGGCGATGGCCTCGAGCAGTTCTCCCGCGCGCCAGGCGAATTCATCGGGTGTGCGGGTGTAGTGCACCAGCGTGGGACGGGTCAAAAACACCGAACCCGAGGTGTTCAGCAACTGCGGGTCGAACGGCGGGACGGGCCCGCTGGCCGCGCCGAACAACGCCAGCGTGCCACGCACCGCCAGGCTGGCCAGGCTGGCGTCGAAGGTAGCCGCACCCACGCCGTCGTAGACGACCGAGACGCCGCCGTCGGTGAGGTCCTTGATCTGCGCGCCGAACTCGGCCGGATCGTCGGGGTAGTCCAGCACCTCGATCGCGCCTGCGTCGCGCGACATCTCGGCCTTCTCCGGCGTCGACACCGTCGTGATCACCTGGGCGGCCATGCTGGTGGCCCACTGCGTCAGGATCAACCCGACCCCGCCCGCGCCGGCGTGCACCAGCACGGCGTCACCCTGCTGCACCGGGTAGGTCGACTTGATCAGGTAGTGCGCAGTCATCCCCTTGAGCAAGGATGCGGCGGCCACCTCGGGGGCGACGACGTCGGGCACGTAAGCGCAGAAATCGGCTGCGGCGACGCTGTACTCGGCGTAGGCGCCGTTGGCCTGGGCGGTGACGACCCGGTCGCCGACCTTGAGCGCGGGAACGTTGTCGCCGACGGCCTCCACCGTGCCGCACACCTCGTTGCCGATGATGAACGGCGTCTCCCGCGGATACAGCCCGGAACGAAAGTAGGTGTCGAGGAAGTTCACGCCGATCGCGTCGGCCTTGATCAGCACCTCGCCAGGGCCGGGAGCGGGCTGCGGTTTCTCGACGTAGGTGAGGACCTCTGGTCCGCCCGTCTCGGTGATCTCGATAGCGTGCATGCTCACATCCTCCCAATATCCTTGCAGTTGTGAAGCTGGCCCGGCCCGACGTGTTCCATCCCCGCATCGTGCTAGCGGGTAGTACCGAGCTGCCCGCCGGGGACGGCGACGACGCCGGCCTGGTCGGGGCCCTGCGCGAGCACGGCCTGCACGCCCGGTGGCTGCCCTGGGATGATCCCGCCACCCTGGCAGCCGATCTGGTGATCCTGCGCGCGGCTGGCGCCGGCGAGGAGTTCCTGGCCTGGACCCGCCGGGTCCGCAACCTGCTGAACCCGCCGGCGGTGGTCGCCTGGAACACCGGCGCGCGGTATTTGCAGGATCTGGCCGACGCCGGCGTTCCGACAGCAACGCACGGCACCAAAGAGGTCTCGCTGGTGTTCCTCGGCGGTCGGCAGTCACACGCCTTCACCCGCCGGGCGCAGGCCGAACCGGACTTCGAGGTGTGGGACGTCGGCCACGCGGCCCTGGCGGCTGCAGCCGATCGTCTGCAGCTCGCACCGGCCGAGTTGCTCTACGCGCGCGTAGACCTGACCGGGGGGCCGCGTCTGCGCCGCCTCGACCTCGTCGCGCCGACGTTGGGCTGGGCACGGCTGGACCCGACCACCCGCGCTCGGCAGCAGCGGGTGTTCGTGCGCGGCGTGGAGTCAGCGCTGGACCGGCTCGGGCTCGGCCCGTTCTCGCATCGACGCCCATAGCGCGGCGGTGGCCGCGGTACACAACGCGGCGCCGGCGACGTGCACGGCCACCAGCGCCGCGGGCACGCCGGTGTAGAACTGTACGACGCCGACCAACCCTTGCGCGCACACCAACACCAGCAGCACCGCCAACCGGATCAGCACGGGGCGGGTGGTTTTCACCGCGAGCAGCCCGAAGCCCAGTCCAACCAGCAGCGCCAGATATGCCACCAGCAGCGACGAGTGCAGGTGCACCAGCGTGGTGATCTCGACCTCGAGCCGCGGGACCGGGCGGGTCGCGCTCTTGTCGCCCGCATGCGGACCCGCGGCGGTGACCAGCGTGCCGGTCACCAGCACGGCGGCCAGTGCGACGCCGCTGAGAAATGTCAGCTGCCGCAACGGGTTCGGCGCTCGCCGGACCAGGACGCCGTCGTCGGGCTCGCCGATCTTGACGAACAGCAGCACCGCCAGCCACACCATCGTCATCGACGCCAGCAGGTGGATGGCCACCGTCCACCACAGCAGCCCGGTCAGCACCGTGATGCCGCCGATCACCGCCTGCACGACCGTCGATGCCGGCATCAGCCACGCATAGATCTGCACTTCGCGTCGCCGTCGGGCCCGGGTGACGGCGAGCACCGCGAGCGCGGCGGTGATCACCACCAGAAACGTCACCAACCGGTTGCCGAACTCGACCACCTGGTGCACGACCGGCACCTCGGCGACCGGAACCGGGGTGAAGCTGCCGGGGAAGCACTGCGGCCAGGTCGGACAACCCAGTCCGGACGCGGTGACGCGCACGATCGCGCCGGTGACCGAGATACCGCCCTGGGTCAGGATCACCAGGAAGGCGATGACACGCTGCGCCCGCAGGCTGGGCAGCGGCAGCAGGTCGACCAGCCGCAGAAAGACGCGTCGCACGCTCCGATGGTAGTTGAGGCCAACTACACGCCGTAGTAGCGGGTACTCAGTACCAGATCGCGATCAATTGGCCGTGCTCGTTGCGCTGCGGCGGATCCGGTACGCACACCGCCTCACCGCGCGCGATCCGGTCGGCGCTCCACGCCACCGCCGCGGCGTCCAGCACATCGTCGGCGGGCACCTGCCCGACCTCGGCGCCGAGGTCCTCCGGAACCACGACCCCGGCCTGGGCCAGCACCCGTAACCGCGCTCGCTGTCCGCGCCAGGTCTTCTTGGCACCGTCCTCGAAGCGCAACCCCAGCCGCTGAAACGACAACTCCGGGTGGACCTCGTGCAGCGCTGTGCCGGTGTCGTAAAGCCGGTTGGCCTCAAGTACTTTCGCGCGCAGTCCCCATGCCTGCCTGCTGGGCATCCAGCCTGCCAGAGCCTTGCAGCGACGCTTGGCCGCGTCGTAGTCGGGTTCGTCGAAGACCGGCCGC
This sequence comes from Mycolicibacterium sp. XJ2546, assembly GCF_053483195.1. NCBI lineage: Bacteria > Bacillati > Actinomycetota > Actinomycetes > Mycobacteriales > Mycobacteriaceae > Mycobacterium > Mycolicibacterium sp. XJ2546. The sequence goes on from NZ_JBEFRW010000009.1 coordinate 11,601, forward strand.
GGCGGCGTGATGTACACGCTGGCGCCGCGACGGCCGAGCATCGCGCGCGCTGCGCGGTCCGCGGTGCGTTCCCCGGACTGCACCAGCCCGAGTGGGATGTCGACGGCGACGACGTCCGCGTCGGTGAGGCGCGCGACGAGATCGTCGAGCCTCACGGCGAAGTGCGCGTCGGCGAATCCGGCGTCGTGCAGCTGCACGCCGACCCAGCCGGCGCGGCAGGCGTCCACGCCCAGCACGCACGTCATCGCCGGCGGGGCGCCACGAACGGCACCAGCACCTCGTCGACGAGCTGCCCGACCAACTCGTCGGTGATCGGGTCGCCGGTGATCAGCAGCCGGTGCCACAACACGCTCTGGCCCAGCTCGCGGGCGATCTCCACGGGGACGTCGGCGCGGACGTCGCCACGCTCGATGCCGCGGGTCAGCAGGGCTGCCATCTCCTGCTTGCGCCAGCCGATGACGTCGTTGCGGAACGCCTCGGACAGCGCTGGGTCCTGCGCCGTCGCGGCGACCGCGGCGCGCAGCACCGCCGCGTCGGGCCCGGTGAACAGCGCCGCCCAGCCGCGCAGCACGCTGAGCATGTCGGTCCGGTAGCTGCCCGTGTCGGAATGCGGGATCGACGTCGTCGCGATGCGTAGCAACGTATCTCGCAGCAGTGTCGCCGCGTCGGGCCATCTTCGGTACAGCACCGGCTTGCTGGTCTGGGCGGCGGCGGCCACGGCTTCCATCGTCACGGCTGCCGGACCGTGCTCGGCCAACAGGCCGAGCACCGCGGTGCGGATGGCGGTGTCCAGTTCGTCGCCGCGCCGTCGCTGCATCGATATCCCCTAGGAAACGCTTGCGTATCTTAGCGCCGGAGCCTAACGTACCGAATATAAGAAACGAACCCGTATCTTGGAGGTCCGTCATGGCCCGGTCAGTGCTCTACCCGCTGCGTTCGGTCGACACCGCGACGGTCCGGTACGCGAGCTTTCCGCACCACCGGCGACGAGTCACGATCGTGCACCGCCCGCTGCCCGGGGTCACCCCGGCGATGCTGCTGGATTGGTTCACCCACCTCGGCGAAACCATGCGCTACGGCGGTGAGGTCATCGACCGCTATCTCGCCTGGCATCCCATCGACCACATCGCATGGGAGCTCGCCAAGGCGGCGCCCGGCGGCGGCGCCGCCGAGGGCGCGCGCTTTCGCATCGTGGAGGCGTTCGGTGCCCGGCCGGAGTTCCGCGTCGACGTCGTGGAACGGGTCGAGAAACTCGACGAAACCGGGATCCGCCTGGTGCAGCGCCTCGGCGGGGTGGTGATCTTCGCGCTGGAGCACACCTGGTCGGCGGGTTCCGAAGGCACCCATTACGTCAGCGTGATGGACGTCGGGGCGCGCCCGGCGCTGATGGCGCCGGTCAACCGGGTGTTACGGCGCAAACTCCCCGACGAGATGCTCACCGCGTGGGTGAAACACAACATCGAGGAGGTCGGTCAGCTGGAGTATCTGCTGCCCGCGCTGGGCTCAAGTGAACCGGAACCAGCGCAGCGCGCACAACGCGGCCACCAGACCCCACACCGCGAGCACCAGCAGGCCGAACCAATCCACTGACACCGTCATCGCCTGCGACAGCGCCTCGGTCAACGCGCCCGACGGGGTCAGCCGGGCCACCCACTGGACCGCCTGCGGCACCATGCCGCCCTCCAAAGTCAGCGCACCGAGCCCGGCGAAGACGAACCACAGCAGGTTGGCCACCGCCAGCACGATCTCGGCGCGCAGCGTGCCGCCCAGCAGCAGACCCAACGCAGCAAACCCTGCGGTGCCCAGCGCGATGACCGCCGCGCCGAGCGCCAACCCGGCCAGCTCCGGCCGCCAGCCCAGCGCAAAGCCGATGCCGCCCAACACAATCGACTGCAGGAAAACCACCGCCACCACGGCCAGTGACTTGCCTGCGATGATGCCCCACACCGGAAGGGCGGTGGCCCCCAGCCGTTTGAGCGCGCCGTAGCGGCGATCGAACGCCACCGCGATCGCCTGGCCGGTGAACGCCGTGGAGATCACCGCCAGCGCCATGATCGCCGGCACGAACGTCGCCGCGCGGTCCGGGCCGAACGAGCCCAGCGGCAGCACGATCAACCCGATGAGCAGCGTGATCGGGATGAACATCGTCAGCAGCAGCTGTTCGCCGTTGCGCAACAACAACCGCAGCTCCAGCCCGAACTGGGCAGCCAGCATCTTCGACACCGCGGCCGGGCGAGGATCGGGCGAGAACGTGCCTGGCGCAAAACGATTCGGAGTGGTCACGGGCGCAGCTCCCTGCCGGTGAGGTCGAGGAACACGTCTTCGAGGCTGCGCTGTTCCACGCGCATATCGGTGGCCAGCACGTCGAGCCGAGCGCACCACGCCGTCACGGTGGCCAGCACCTGCGGGTCGATCGCACCCTCGACGAGGTACTCGCCGGGAGAGGTTTCGGTGGCTTTGTAACTCTCCGGCAGCGCCGAGATCAGCAGCGAAAGGTCGAGCCGGCGCGGCGCGCGGAACCGCAGCTGGTTCTCCGCACCGCTGCGCATCAGCTCCTCGGGCGTGCCGGTCGCCACCGGCGATCCGTTGTCGATGATCAGGATCCGGTCGGCCAGCTCCTCGGCCTCGGTGAGCTGGTGGGTGGTCAACACCACCGTCACCCCGTCGCGGCGCAACCCGTCGATCAACTCCCACACCACGATCCGGGCGTGGGCGTCCAGACCGGCCGTCGGCTCGTCGAGGAACACCAGCTCCGGACGTCCGACGACCGCGCACGCCAGCGCCAGCCGCTGCTGCTGGCCGCCGGACAGCCGCCGATAGGTCGTCCGCGCTGCTTCGGTCAGCCCCAACGTCTGCATCAACCACTGCGGATCGAGCGGGTTGGCGGCGTAGGCGGCGACGAGGTCGAGCATCTCACCGGCGCGGGCTGCGGGATAGCCGCCCCCGCCCTGCAGCATCACACCGATGCGTGCGCGCACCTGCGCGTTGTCGTCGAACGGATCGAGGCCGAGGATCTCGATGGTGCCGGAGTCGGGTTTGAGAAACCCCTCGCACATCTCGACCGTAGTGGTTTTCCCCGCCCCGTTGGGGCCGAGCAGTGCGAACACCTCGGCGGTGTGCACCTCGAGGTCGAGGTTCGACACCGCGGTCGTCGAGCCGTACCGCTTGCTGACTCCGCGCAGGCGCACGGGAGCGGACGACGCCCGCGATCCAGGGTGGCTCACGGGGAATCAGCGTAGGCGTCGGGCTTCACCGAAGGTGGGGGCGGTGGCGAGGGCTGATCGTGGGGCGCCGGCTCATCGGTGGTGGGTAGTTTGCGCCAGGGTAGGCGGTTGTGGGACAGCATCATCAACAGCAGCACCGTCACGGTGCTCGCCACCACGGCAAGCAGGATCTGGAAAAGCGTGAACCGGTCGCCGTTGGCGGTCGGGCCGAAGATCCCGACCACCAGCGTCACCACGATCGTCGTGCCGCGGAACGCCGGCCGGGTGGCCCAGGCCGCAAGGGGGATCACCGCCCACAGCACGTACCAGGGCTGCACCACGGGGAACAGCAGCACCGTCATACCGAGCGCGACGCCGAGCCCGCCGACGGGGTGCAACTTGCCCCGCAGCACGGCCAGCAGCAGCCAGGTGACCAGGATCGCGATGATGAGGACGCCGATGCCGCGGGCCAGGCCGAGGATGGCGGTGGTGTGATCGCCGAGCCCCAACAGGATGCCGACCTGACCGGTGCCCAGGGCCAGCAGCGTGGGCAGTGACATCCAACTGCGCACGACGTTGGCCGTGCCCAGCGTGAACAGCCACCCGAAGCCCAGCCCGCTGGCCCAGCCGATCAACGCCATCACCGCCACGCAGATCGCGGCCAGCGACCCTCCGGAGGCGAAGAACGCCTTGACCGTGCCGCCCCAGCGGTGCGCCAGCGCCATCGCCACAAAGCCCAGCGCCAGCAGCGACGGCAGCTTGACCTGCGACGACATCGTGATGAGCACGACGCCGAGCAGCAGCATCGCCAGCGGGTACCACTGCGCCCACTCCTCGCGGCTGCGGGGCCATGTCATCGGGTGCGGAAAAAGGGAGCTGGCGGCGTCGACGCCGCGCAGCGCGAACTCCGTGCCCGCCAGCATCAGGCCCAGCATCAGCGCCTCGTTGTGGATGCCCGCAACCAGATGCATGATCAGCAGCGGGTTGGCCGCACCCAGCCACAGCGCGCTGACCTCGGCCACCCCGCACCTGCGCGCGAGCCGCGGGGTCGCCCACATGATGAGCGCGACACCAAGCAGCACTACCAGCCGGTGGCAGAGCACCGCGGCGACGATGTTCTCGCCGGTGATCTCGGATATGCCCTCGCCCAGCCAGACGAACAGCGGGCCGTAGGGCGCGGGGGTCTCGCGCCACATGGTCGGCACCGACAGCGTGAACACGTGATCGAGGCCCAGCCCAGTGGCCGGCCCGACCAGGTACGGATCGAGGCCCTTGCTCGCGATTTCGCTTTGGGCCAGGTAGGAGTACACGTCGCGGCTGTACATCGGCGGGGCGATGAGCAGCGGCGTCACCCACAGCAACAGGGTGCGGTCGAGCTGGCTGCGCGACATGCGGCGATCGCCGAGGACGAAGCGGCCCAGCATCAGCCAGGCCAGCGCCATCATCACCGCGCCGGTGGTGGTCATGGTCAGCGACACGGTCTGAAGCCGGGACGGCAGGTTGAGCAGCCGCACCCCGAAGGTAGGGTCCTGGACGACCGGGCGGGCGCCGACGCCCAGCGCCCCGATGGCCATCAGCACGGTGCCGGTGGCTCCGAAAACCCGGGTCCGCCGCAGCGCGATGACCTCGGCGTCGTTCAGTGGCGAGCCGACCGGCCGCTCGTCGGCGTGCCAGCGGGCGATCGACGAGGACAGGGACTTGAGGCGGGCAGCCACCACAGCAGCGTAGCGGCCCGGAATCGGTGGTCTCAGGCACGTTCGCGGCGGCTAAGGGTGCCCTTGCTTTACATGTGTTTTCGAATTCCGTCACAATGGTGTTGTGAAAATAAGTCCGGAAGTCAGCAGCGACCGCCACACGCGTGGCGCGATCGTGCAGATGCTGCTGGAATCCGGACCCATCACCGCAGGTGAGATCGGCGAACGGCTCGGTATTTCCGCAGCGGGCGTGCGCCGACACCTCGATGCGCTGATGGAGGCCGGCGATGCGCAAGCCAGCGCTGCGGCGACCTGGCAGCACAGCGGCCGGGGCCGTCCGGCCAAACGGTACCGGCTCACCGCTGCGGGCCGGGCCAAGCTCGGCCACCGCTACGACGACCTGGCGGCGGCCGCCATGCGGCAACTGCGGGAGATCGGCGGCGACGATGCCGTGCGGACCTTCGCACGTCAACGCACCGACAGCATCCTGGCGGGAGTAACCGGCGGGTCCGATGACGTTGAAACAACTGCGGACCAGGTGGCGGCGGCGCTTACCGAGGCCGGTTACGCCACCACCACGACGCCGGTTGCCGGTCCGGTGGACGGCATCCAGCTGTGTCAGCACCACTGCCCGGTGTCACACGTCGCCGAGGAGTTTCCCGAACTCTGCGAGGCCGAGCGCGAGGCGTTCGCCGAGGTGCTCGGAACCCACGTGCAGCGGTTGGCCACCATCGTCAACGGCGACTGCGCGTGTACGACGCACGTGCCGCTCGCCGAGAAGAGCGCGAAGAAGAGCAAGGCCAAACCGAAGACCCTTCGGCGCACAGCCCGCGCCGAAGCCCCGACAAGCAAACAAGGAGCGTCGAAATGACGACCACCCCCGAGATCCAGAAGGTCGGCGAACCGCTCAGCCAGGAAGAGGCCATCGCCTCGCTGGGCCGGTACGGCTACGGCTGGGCGGACTCCGACGACGCGGGCGCGGTCGCCCAGCGCGGTCTGTCCGAAGCGGTGGTGCGCGACATCTCGGCGAAGAAGAGCGAGCCGGAGTGGATGCTGGAAACCCGGCTGCGTGCGCTGCGCACCTTCGACAAGAAGCCGATGCCCAAGTGGGGTTCCGACCTCGGCGGTATCGACTTCGACAACATCAAGTACTTCGTGCGGTCCACCGAGAAGCAGGCGGCCACGTGGGACGACCTGCCCGAGGACATCCGCAACACCTACGACAAGCTGGGCATCCCGGAGGCGGAGAAGCAGCGCCTGGTCTCCGGTGTCGCGGCCCAGTACGAGTCGGAGGTGGTCTACCACCAGATCCGCGAGGACCTGGAGGCCCAAGGCGTCGTCTTCCTCGACACCGACACCGCGCTGCGTGAGCATCCGGACATTTTCAAGCAGTACTTCGGCACTGTGATCCCGGCCGGCGACAACAAGTTCTCCGCGCTGAACACCGCGGTGTGGTCGGGTGGCTCGTTCATCTACGTGCCGCCCGGTGTGCACGTCGACATCCCGCTGCAGGCTTACTTCCGGATCAACACCGAGAACATGGGCCAGTTCGAGCGGACGCTGATCATCGTCGACGAAGGCGCCTACGTGCACTACGTGGAGGGCTGCACCGCACCGATCTACAAGTCCGATTCACTGCACTCCGCCGTGGTGGAGATCATCGTGAAGCCCGGCGGGCGGTGCCGGTACACGACGATTCAGAACTGGTCGAACAACGTCTACAACCTCGTCACCAAGCGGGCCCGCGCCGAGGCGGGCGCCACGATGGAGTGGATCGACGGCAACATCGGCTCGAAGGTCACCATGAAGTACCCGGCCGTGTGGATGACCGGTGAGCACGCCAAGGGTGAGGTGCTCTCGGTCGCGTTCGCCGGCGAGGACCAGCACCAGGACACCGGCGCGAAGATGCTGCACCTGGCGCCGAACACGTCGAGCAACATCGTGTCCAAGTCGGTGGCCCGCGGCGGCGGACGCTCGTCCTACCGCGGTCTGGTGCAGATCAACAAGGGCGCGCACGGCTCTAAGTCCAATGTGAAATGCGATGCGCTGCTGGTCGATACGATCAGCCGTAGCGACACCTACCCGTATGTCGATATCCGCGAGGACGACGTCACGATGGGCCACGAGGCCACCGTGTCGAAGGTCAGCGAGGATCAGATGTTCTATCTGATGAGCCGCGGCCTGTCCGAGGACGAGGCGATGGCCATGGTGGTGCGGGGCTTCGTCGAGCCGATCGCCAAGGAGCTCCCAATGGAGTACGCGCTGGAGCTCAACCGGCTGATCGAGCTGCAGATGGAAGGCGCAGTTGGGTGACGACAAGCAATCTGACCACGGCCGTCGAGGGGCAGAACAAAGGCGAGGTGTTCACCTCGTTCGACGTCGACGCCTTCGAGGTGCCGCACGGCCGTGACGAGATCTGGCGGTTCACGCCGCTGAAGCGGTTACGCGGGCTGCATGACGGCACCGCGCCGGCCACCGGAAGCGCGCGCATCGACGTGACCGAACGCCCGGGTGTGACGGTGGAATCCGTGCGCCGCGGCGACCCGCGACTGGGCGAAGGTGGCGTGCCCGCCGACCGGATTGCCGCCCAAGCGTTTTCGTCGTTCAACAACGCGACGGTCGTCACCGTCGGACGGGACACCGTGGTGGACGATCCGATCGAGATCGTGGTGACCGGGCCCGGTGAGGGCGCAACGGCATACGGTCATCTTCAGGTGCGCGTCGAAGAACTCGCAGAGGCGGTGATCGTCATCGATCACCGCGGCAGCGGAACCTACGCCGACAACCTCGAGTTCGTCGTCGGTGACGCCGCCACGCTCAAGGTGGTGTCGATCGCCGACTGGGCCGACGATGCGCTCAACGTCAGCATGCACCACGCATCGCTGGGCAAGGACTCGGTGTTTCGGCACACCGCGGTCACACTGGGCGGCGACCTGGTCCGGATGACGGGACGGGTGCGCTACCGCGCGCCAGGCGGTGACGCCGTACTGCTGGGCCTGTACTTCGCCGACGACGGGCAGCATTTCGAGTCACGCCTGCTCGTCGACCACGCCGAGCCGAACTGCCGCTCGCAGGTGACGTACAAGGGTGCGCTGCAAGGCGATCCGGCGTCGGCCAAACCCGATACCCGCACGGTGTGGATCGGCGATGTGCTGATCCGGGCCGCGGCCAGCGGCACCGACACCTTCGAGACCAACCGCAACCTGGTGCTCACCGATGGTGCGCGTGCGGACTCGGTACCCAACCTCGAGATCGAAACCGGTGAGATCGTCGGCGCCGGCCACGCCAGCGCGACCGGGCGGTTCGACGACGAGCAACTGTTCTATCTACAGGCGCGCGGCATCCCCGAGGATCAGGCGCGACGGCTGATCGTGCGCGGCTTCTTCGGCGAGATCATCCAGCAGATCACCGTACCCGCAGTGCGCGAACGCCTCAGCGACGCCATCGAACACGAGCTCGAGCTCACCGAAGTACTTCAAGGCAAGGACAGCTAATGACCACTCTGGAAATCAAGGACCTGCACGTCAGCGTCGCAGCCACTGAAGCGGCCGATGCGATCCCGATCCTCAAGGGCGTCGATCTCACCGTGAATTCGGGGGAGGTCCATGCCCTGATGGGGCCCAACGGATCCGGGAAGTCCACGCTGTCCTACGCGGTGGCCGGACACCCCAAATACGAGGTGACCTCGGGCTCGATCACGCTCGACGGCCAGGATGTACTGGAGATGACCGTCGACGAGCGCGCCCGCGCCGGCCTGTTCTTGGCCATGCAGTACCCGGTGGAGGTGCCCGGGGTGTCGATGTCGAACTTCCTGCGTTCGGCCGCGACGGCGGTGCGCGGTGAGGCCCCCAAGCTGCGGCACTGGGTCAAAGAGGTCAAGGGCGCAATGCAGGCCCTCGACATCGACACGTCGTTCTCCGAACGCAGTGTCAACGAGGGCTTTTCGGGCGGTGAGAAGAAGCGTCACGAGATCCTTCAGCTGTCGCTGCTGAAGCCGAAGATCGCGATCCTCGACGAGACCGACTCCGGTTTGGACGTCGACGCGTTGCGCGTCGTCAGCGACGGGGTGAACCAGTACGCCGAAACCGAGAACGGCGGCATCCTGCTCATCACGCACTACACGCGGATCCTGCGGTACATCCAGCCGCAGTTCGTGCACGTGTTCGTCGGTGGGCGCATCGCGGAATCGGGTGGACCCGAACTGGCCGACGAACTCGAGGAGCACGGCTACGAACGGTTCGCCCAAGCCGTGGAGGCCTGAGATGACGACCGCGCAGACTCTGGACGTCACCAGGATCCGGGCTGACTTCCCGATTCTGAAAAAGGTGATGCGCGGTGGGAAAACGTTGGCGTACCTGGATTCCGGAGCCACCTCGCAGCGGCCGGTGCAGGTGCTCGACGCTGAGCGGGATTTCCTGACCACGTCCTACGGCGCGGTGCACCGCGGCGCGCACCAGTTGATGGAGGAGTCCACGGACGCCTACGAACAGGGCCGTGAAGACATCGCCGCGTTCGTCGGCGCCCGGCCCGATGAGCTGGTGTTCACCAAGAACGCGACCGAGGCGCTCAACCTGGTGTCCTACGTCTTCGGCGACAACAGGTTCGAGCACGCGGTCGGCCCCGGAGACGTCATCGTGACCACCGAGGTGGAGCACCACGCGAACCTGATCCCGTGGCAGGAACTGGCCCGTCGTACCGGCGCGACGCTCAAGTGGTACCAAGCCACTTCCGAGGATCCCGAAGCCGGACGCATCGACCTCGACTCCCTTGCGCTCGATGACCGCGTCAAAGTCGTTGCGTTCAGCCATCACTCGAACGTGACGGGTGCCCTGGCGCCGGTGCACGAACTGGTGGCGCGGGCCAAGGCCGTCGGAGCGCTGACTGTGCTGGACGCGTGCCAGTCCGTTCCGCACCAGCCGGTGGACTTCGCGGCCCTGGATGTGGACTTCGCGGCATTCTCCGGACACAAGATGCTGGGCCCCACCGGCATCGGCGTGCTCTACGGACGGCGTGAACTGCTCGATGCGATGCCGCCGTTTCTCACCGGCGGCTCGATGATCGAAACCGTCACGATGGATGGCGCGACGTACGCCCCGCCGCCGCAGCGCTTCGAGGCCGGAACGCCGATGACGTCTCAGGTCGTCGGATTGGGCGCCGCCGCACGCTATCTCCGCGAGGTCGGGATGGACGTGGTGGAAGAGCACGAGGCGCAACTGGTGGCCGCGGCGCTCGAGGGGTTGGCCGGCATCGACGGCGTACGCATCATCGGGCCGACGACGCTTGCGAACCGGGCGTCCCCGGTTTCGTTCGTCGTCGACGGTGTGCACGCCCACGACGTCGGGCAGGTGCTCGACGACGAGGGTGTCGCTGTGCGCGTGGGTCATCACTGCGCGTTTCCGCTGCACCGCAAGTTCGGGATCGCCGCAACGGCGCGCGCGTCGTTCGCGCTCTACAACACCCTCGACGAGGTCGACCGCCTGGTGGCCGGTGTGCGGCGGGCTATCGAGTTCTTCGGCAGGGCCTGAGGTTTCGCGATGCGTCTCGAGCAGATGTATCAGGAAGTGATCCTCGATCACTACAAGCGTCCGCACCATCGGGGTCTGCGCGAGCCGTTCGCCGCCGAGGTGCACCACGTCAACCCGACGTGTGGTGACGAGGTGACGCTGCGGGTGGCGCTGTCCGCCGACGGGGAGACCGTTACCGACATCTCCTATGACGGGCAGGGTTGTTCGATCAGCCAGGCGGCGACATCGGTGCTGACCGATCAGGTGATCGGCCAGAGCGTGGGCGATGCGCTCAAGACGGTGGCGGCCTTCAGTGAGATGGTTTCGTCGCGCGGCACCGTTGCAGGGGATGAAGATGTGCTCGGCGACGGCGTGGCATTCGCGGGGGTGGCGAAATACCCCGCGCGGGTGAAGTGCGCGTTGCTGGGCTGGATGGCTTTCAAGGATGCGCTTGCGCAAGCCAGTGAGGAGATGTCAGATGAGCGACACCGCAGTGCCTAATGAGGAACTGTTGTTCGATCTCGAGGAGGCGATGCGCGACGTCGTGGACCCCGAACTGGGGATCAACGTCGTGGACCTCGGCCTCGTCTACGGTCTGAACGTCGAGAAGGGGGAGCAGGGCAACGTCGCGCTGATCGACATGACGCTGACGTCGCCGGCCTGCCCATTGACCGACGTCATCGAGGACCAGTCACGTACCGCGCTGGTGGGCACTGGGCTGGTCAACGAGATCAAGATCAACTGGGTGTGGAACCCACCGTGGGGGCCCGACAAGATCACCGACGACGGCCGCGAACAGCTGCGGGCACTCGGCTTCACCGTCTAAAGCGACAGTCAACCGGCGCCCCGATGCGGCGTCGGATTAGTCTGATCGCGTGATCAGCGGGACGGCTGTATCGCCGTTGGGAAGTGCGTTGCGCAGGCGCATGCTGGTGGCCTACCTGGTGATCCTGCTGGGCTTGTACGCGCTGAGCGTGGCGGTCGCGTTCGGGGGGGACTCACCACCGTCGGATGTGCGGGGCGAGGGTCTGGCGGTCGCGCTATGCCTGGTCGGGGTGCTACTCGCGGTGCGCACACCGCTGCGGGGCTGGCGCTACATCGCAGCGGTGGCGTGCGCGGGCACTGCCCCCATCGTCGCCCTGTTGTTTCACGAACAGCTTGCCGCGCAGGTCTGGTCGGTTGTTCCGCTGATGTTCGTGGCGATATTTCTGCGGAGCTGGCATCGGCCGGTCACGGCGCGCGCGACGTCTGCGGCTATCGCTGTCGGTGCGGCGTTGACGCTGTTGGTGGCCCCGGCCCCGGTGCCGGCAATGTGGTTGGTGCTGTACCTGGTGTGCATACCCGGGGCAGGGGAAGTGTGCGGCTGGGTGAGCTCGGCATTGATCGACCTAGCGTTGCGTGATCCGCTGACGGCGGTATGGAATCGGGCCGGTGTCGAGCGACACGCGAACGAGATGGTGGCGCGTGCGCGACGGCGGCGCCAGCCGGTTGCCGTGATCGTCCTCGACGTCGACGACTTCAAGACCGTGAACGACAGCCACGGGCACCTGGCCGGTGACGCAATCCTGGTCGAGCTGACGCAGCGGTGGACCCCGATAGTGCCTGAATCGTCGGTATTGGGCCGGGTGGGCGGTGACGAATTCGTCGTCGTTCTCACCGGGTATGACCAAAACCGGGCCCGGGCACTGGCCGCCGAACTCGCCGACGGAAATGCGGTGCACGTCACCTACGGGCTGACGCTCGATCCGACCGGCGCCGAACTTTTCGAGACACTGTTTCGGGCCGCCGATCGGGACCTCTATCGGCGCAAGCGGATGCGCAAATCCCAACCGAGGGGCACGGTTGACCTGACGAACTTCTCGGCAAGCTGAAGCCGGTCGGCGCAGCTATCTGTCGCGTAGTCCGATGATCAGGTCTGTCATCTCGGCCATGTGCTCTTCGACAGACCGAAAGCGGGAGTCCGTTAGCCGCAAGCCGTCGTCCATCCGTTGGAACCCCTGGTTCACACGTTGCTCGAGTTCGGTGAGCCTCGTGGTGTGGTCGCGCTGGTGCATCGCGAGTTCACGCTGGTTGGCACCCAACGCGTTGACGGCCGCGAGCACGGCGCGGTAGTCGGCCTGGGAGGCCTCCAGTGCCGCTATGCGCGCCTCGAAATCTTCCAGTGTCGCCACGTCACCATCATAAGGCGGGGTCCTGCATCGGATGGTCGCGTCTGTGTCGGGCTGTGAATGACGCGTCGGGCCAGGATCGCTGACTCGCCCACGTCGACGAAGTCCACGCACCTCTTTGCCAGCGCAATTGCCTGCGGCATGTCAGTTGCCTTAAGTATGGTCGTGACGCTTTGCGTGAGAGGGGAGGTGGACGGCCATGGGCTCCGTGCACGACGTCATCGACGCACTTCGTAAGGCGCCGTCGAACTCCGAGCGCGGAACGAAGTTCGAGAGGCTGATGGTGCGCTATTTCGAACTCGACCCGACGCTGTCACAGCAGTACGACGCCGTTTGGCGCTGGACCGACTGGCCGGACCGCAAGGGAAAGGTCGACACCGGCATCGACCTGGTCGCCCGCGAACGTGACACCGGTGAGTACACCGCGATCCAGTGCAAGTTTTACGAGCCCACACACACCCTCTCGAAAGGTGACATCGACTCGTTCTTCACCGCGTCGGGAAAGAAGCCGTTCACCAACCGGGTGATCATCTCCACGACTGACCGATGGGGTAAGAACGCGGAGGACGCCCTCGCCGACCAGACCGTCCAGGTCCAGCGGATCGGTATGGCCGAAATCGCCGAATCGCCGATCGACTGGGACATCGCCTGGCCGCAGGGCGATCTCGAGGTCAGTTTGTCGCCGGCGCAGCGACACGGCGCCAGACCGCACCAGGTCCAGGCGATCGAGAAGGTGTTCAACGGGTTCGCGGTCGGTAACGACCGCGGCAAGCTGATCATGGCGTGCGGCACGGGTAAGACATTCACCGCATTGAAGATCGCCGAGGGCACTGCTGTCGAAAACGGGAACAAGGCGCGGATTCTGTTCCTGGTGCCGTCCATTTCGCTGCTGAGCCAGACGTTGCGGGAATGGACGGCGCAGTCCGAACTCGATCTGCGTGCCTTCGCAGTGTGTTCGGACACCAAGGTGTCGCGGTCAGCCGAGGACTACAACATCCACGACGTGCCGATCCCGGTCACGACAGACCCCCAAGTTCTATTGCACGAAATGCAGCACCGCAGGCGCGCACAAGGCTTGACGGTGGTGTTCTGCACCTATCAGTCGCTGCCGGTGGTCGCCAAAGCCCAAGGGCTCGGCCTGGATTCGTTCGATCTGGTGATCTGCGATGAGGCACATCGCACCACCGGTGTGACGCTCGCCGGCGAGGACGAGTCGAACTTCGTCCGCATCCACGACGCCGACTACCTCAAGGCCACCCGACGGCTGTACATGACGGCGACGCCACGCATCTTCGATGAGAACGTCAAGGACAAGGCCAACGAGCATTCGGCTGAGCTGGTGTCCATGGACGACGAGCTCACCTACGGTCCGGAGTTTCACCGGCTGACGTTCGGTGAGGCGGTCGACCGGGGTTTGCTGACCGATTACAAGGTGCTCGTTCTCACCGTCGACCAGTCGGTGATCGCGGCTCGGCTGCAGCAGGAACTCGCCAACGTATCGGGTGAACTGTTGCTCGACGACGCCTCGAAGATCGTGGGTTGCTGGAACGGGCTCGCCAAGCGGGCAGGTACTGCGCCAGACGGGACGGGTTTCGCGCCAGCAGAGGCGCCGATGCGCCGGGCGGTCGCGTTCGCTCAGGACATCAAGACATCGAAGCGGGTCGCCGAGATCTTTCCCCGGGTGGTGGAGGCGTATGCCGATCTGCTGAACGAGCGCGAGGACGACGGCGAGCGTGTCGAGGAGACCAACCGTGGTTTGAAGTGTTCGGTCCGCCACGTCGACGGCACATTCAACGCGTTGGCCCGAAACGCGGAGCTGTCATGGCTCAAAGGTGTTGTCGCCGAAGATGAATGCCGCATTCTAACTAATGCCCGGTGCCTATCCGAGGGTGTCGATGTACCCGCACTCGACGCGGTGCTGTTTCTCAATCCGCGTAACTCGCAGGTGGACGTGGTGCAGTCCGTCGGCCGGTGATGCGCAAGGCGCCGGGTAAGGACTACGGGTATGTGATCCTGCCGGTCGCAGTGCCGGAGGGTGTCGAGCCGTCGATCGCCCTGGACGACAACAAGCGGTTCAAAGTGGTGTGGCAGGTACTCAATGCCCTGCGGTCACACGACGAGCGCTTCGATGCGATGGTCAACAGCCTCGCGCTTAATAGCAAGTCCGACACCAAGAGGGCCGGCGAAGGCAGCAACAAACTACTTGGCGGTCACGTAGGGCCGACAACCGATGAACCCGGTTCGGATGTCGGCTTACAGCAGCCCGGCAGCACCGCGGCGCAGATGGCGTTGTTTTCGCTGGCGCAATGGCAAGAAGCGATCTATGCGCGCATCGTCGACAAGGTCGGCACCCGGACGTACTGGGAGCAGTGGGCCGCCGACGTGGCCGACATTGCTGCGGCGCTCATCACCCGGGTCAAGGCGCTGCTCGGCGGCGCGAACCCCCGGGTCTCCGAGGCATTTGACCAGTTCGTCGCGGGCCTGCGGGACAACCTCAACGACTCGATCACCACCGAAGATGCGATCAGCATGCTCTCACAACACCTGATCACCAAGCCGGTGTTCGACGCGTTGTTCTCCGGGCACGACTTCGCGTCCCACAACCCGGTGTCGCGGACCATGCAGAAAATGGTCGACACGCTCGACGACGCGGGGTTGGAGGCGGAGACCGCGAAGCTGGAGGGCTTCTACGAATCGGTGCGGCGTCGCGCGAGCGCAGTGTCCAGCGCCGAAGGCAAGCAGCAGGTCATCGCCGAGCTGTACGAGAAGTTCTTCCGAATTGGCTTCAAAAAGCAATCTGATGCGCTGGGAATCGTCTACACACCAGTAGAAGTCGTCGACTTCATTCTGCGGGCCGCCGACCACGTGATGCGCGAACACTTCGGCAAGGGCCTGACGGACGAGGGCGTGCACATCCTCGACGGGTTCGCCGGCACCGGCACGTTCATCACGCGGTTGATGCAGTCCGGCTTGATCACTCCAGGGGATCTGGCGCGCAAGTACGCGAATGAGTTGCACGCCAACGAGATCATGTTGCTGGCGTACTACATCGCTGCGGTGAACATCGAGGCCACCTATCACGCGCTGGTGGGCAAGACTGCCGACACCGGTGACTACGAGCCTTTCCCGGGGATTGCGCTGGCCGATACGTTTCAGATCAGTGAAGCCGACGACAGCATGGACGCGATCATGTTCCCCCAGAACAACAATCGGATCCTCAACCAGCTACAGACACCGATGAACGTGATCATCGGCAACCCGCCGTACTCGGTGGGTCAGACGAGCGCGAACGATCTGAACGCGAACGTCAAGTACCCGACGTTGGATTCACGGATTGAGCAGACGTACGCGAAGCGGTCCACGGCTACGAACAAGAACAGCCTGTATGACTCGTATATTCGTGCATTCCGGTGGGCAACAGACCGGATTGGCGACGCAGGGGCTATCGCGTTCGTGTCCAATGGGGGCTGGATCGACGGCAACACCGCAGATGGCATGCGGCTGTCTCTGGCCAATGACTACTCGACGATCTATGTGTATAACCTCCGAGGCAACCAGCGGACTGCGGGCGAGCTGTCGCGCAAGGAGGGCGGCAAAGTGTTCGGCGGTGGCAGCCGCAACACCGTGGCAGTGTTCATCGGTGTCAAGGATCCCACCCACGCCGGACCGTGCCGGGTCTTCTACCGCGATATCGGCGACTACCTCAGCCGCGAGGATAAGTTGCGCATCGTCGACGCCGAGCAGGTCGACGCGGTCGAATGGACCAGCATCACGCCGAATGACCATGGCGACTGGGTGAACCAACGTGATGACGCGTTCGCCACGTGGCCTGTGCTCGGTGACAAGAAGGGGTCCGGTGCAACGGTGTTCGCGCGGCACTCGGCCGGACTGAAGACTGGACGCGACGCGTGGTGCTACAGCTACTCGAACCAACAGCTAACCGCCAACGCGGCCGAACTCATCGATCAGTACGACGTGGTGAGGGCAGCGCTGCACGCCGAGCATGCTGACGCCGCGAGCGGCGAGGATGCCTTCGACAAGCTGCTGACCTCTCGATCGGACTTGACCGGACAGGGCCGGATCAGCTGGGGCGCGAATCTCAAACAGCAGGTCGCGAAGAACAACGCCATCGCGTGGCAATTGGAGTCCGTGCGGCGCGGTATCTACCGCCCGTTCGATACCCAATGGTGCTGGTTCGACCGGCGCGTGAACGACAGGGTGTACCAGCTGCCATCGATGTTCCCGACACCCGAGCATCGCAATGTGGGCTTTATCCTTACCGGTGCCGCGTCGCACTTCGAATTCACACCGTTCATGACCGATCTTCTCCCGAACTTGCACACCCTCGATACCGCGCAATTTTTTCCCCGCTGGACCTACGAGAAAGTTGAATCCGTCACCGGGGAACTCGATTTCGGTGCGGCTACCGATATCGACGAATACGGCTACCGGCGCATCGACAACGTCACCGACGAGATCCTCAAGCTCTACCGCGAAGCCCTCGGCGAGCAGGTCACCAAGGACGACATCTTCTACTACGTTTACGGTCAACTGCACGACCCGGACTACCGCGAGAAATATGCCGCCGATCTCAAGAAAATGCTGCCGCACATCCCCACGCCGGGAAGTCATGAGCGGTTCGACCAACTCGCGGACGCCGGCCGAAAGCTCGCCGAGCTGCATGTCAACTACGAATCAGTCGAGCCGTATCCGCTTGATGTGCAACTGAAACCAGGTGTCGATCCGGATGATCGCGAGACCTGGCGCGTGCAGAAGATGAAGTGGCGGTCCAAGACTGACCACTGCGCGATCACATATAACGCCAAAGTGACTATCGCGGGCATTCCCCAGGAAACCGAGCGTTACATGCTCGGATCACGATCCGCGCTCGGCTGGGTCATCGACCGCTACAAGGTCACCACCGACAAAGCCTCCGGCATTGTCAACGACCCCAACGACTGGTGCGATGAGCACGATGACCCGACCTACATCGTCGACCTCATCAAGCGGGTTACCGCGGTGAGCATAGCGACGATGAAGATCGTCGATACCCTCTGACGCACGGGGGCGAGCCACAAAACCGACTGATCGAAGGGACGGCCGTTGGTCACGGTGCCGGCATTCGCATGGCGCGGCGGCTTTGTCCGCCGAGCGCTGACGATCGGGCCTGCGGTCGGGGTGGTCCTCGGTGTGCTGGCATGGCTGGATTCGGGTCTGGTTTTTGCAGGCGTTTGCGTTCTGGTGATTGTCGGTGTGTTCTACGGCGTCTGGATGGCGCGGCGCATGAAGCGGTATTGGCCCGGCGCCGAAGGTCTTTCGGCCGCGGAGCGGGTGAAGGTGGTGCGTGCCGCACGACGCGGTGAGCGCATCACCGATGCCCGGCTGACCCCAGCGGCTCTCGACTACCGCACCGGCATCCACGCGGCGGCGGAAGAAGCCAAACCGTTCCGCTGGCTGTTGCCCGTCGTCTTGGCTGTCGGTGTGGCCACCGCCGGGTGGGACGCCGCTTTCGGCTCATGGGGCAACGCAGTGGCCTCGTTCATCTACCTGGTGATGCTGCTGGCGGAGGTGTTGTGGTGGCCGAGGCGACGCGCGCGGCTTCTGTCCAACGTCGACCGCGCATCCAGCACCCCTCGATGAGCTTCGACCCCCTCTGCGTCGCCACCCGACGCTAGCTACGCGGGCTGGCGGAAAGCCTGATCGCGGGCTCGCTGTACCGGGTGGCGGGCACCATCCTGTCGGCGGTGCGTCCGGCCGGCTTCGCGGGCCCCGGGATCGCGCTGGCCGAACGCGCCGTTCGGAGCACTGAACGCCCTGGACCCGGCCCACGACGCCGACACGCTCACCGAGCGCATCGTCGCGTTCTTCGTGAGCGGCCGCACCGAACTGTGGGGTGGCCCGTAGGCTGGGAACATCCCACCGCCAACCAGCGTTAGGAAGCAACGTGGCTACCAAGGAATTGACCGCCGAAGAATTCAACGACACTATCAACGACAACGAGATTGTGCTGGTGGATTTCTGGGCGTCGTGGTGCGGCCCGTGTAAAGCGTTCGCGCCGACGTTCGCAGCGTCTGCGGAGGAACACCCCGACGTGGTGTTCGCCAAGGTCGACACCGAGGCCGAGCAGGAACTCGCGGCCGCCGCCGACATCCGCTCCATCCCCACCCTGATGGCGTTCAAGAAGGGCAAGCTGGTGTTCAACCAGGCCGGGGCGCTGCCGCCCGCGGCGCTCGAGGAGCTCGTGCAGCGCGTCAAGGAATTCGACGTCGACGCCGCGATCGCCGCGCAGAACGACGGCCAGCCCGAGTGAGCGGACGCACGCGATAGCGTGCAGTCCGTGACCGAGCAGACCGACTTCGTCCTCGTCGACCGCCCGCGCGCCGATATCGCGCTGGTGACCCTGAACCGGCCCGAACGCATGAACTCGATGGCGTTCGACGTGATGGTTCCGCTCAAGAAAGTCCTCGACGAGCTGAACTACGACAACGCCGTGCGGGTGATCGTGCTCACAGGCGCCGGGCGGGGCTTCTCGTCGGGCGCCGACCACAAGTCGGCGGGCAGCGTTCCGCACACCGATGGCCTGACCCGGCCGATGTTCGCGCTGCGATCGATGGAAGTGCTCGACGAGGTGGTCCTGGCGCTGCGCAAAATGCACCAGCCGGTGATCGCCGCGGTCAACGGCGCAGCGATCGGCGGGGGCCTGTGCCTGGCCCTGGCCTGCGACATCCGGGTGGCCGCCACCAGCGCGTATTTCCGCGCCGCCGGGATCAACAACGGCCTGACCGCCAGCGAGTTGGGCCTGTCGTATCTGCTGCCCCGCGCGATCGGCACCTCGCGGGCGTTCGAGCTGATGCTCACCGGCCGCGACGTCGAGGCCGAGGAGGCCCAACGGATCGGCCTGGTGTCCACGACGGTGGCCGACGACCAACTGCTGCAGACCTGCTACCAGCTGGGGGAGCGGATCGCGTCGTTCTCGCGGCCGGGAATCGAGTTGACCAAGCGCACACTGTGGAGTGGACTGGACGCCGCTAGCCTCGAAGGGCACATGCAGGCCGAAGGTCTGGGCCAACTCTATGTGCGTCTGCTCACCGCGAACTTCGAAGAGGCGGTGGCCGCGCGCGCCGAGAACCGGGCCCCCAACTTCACCGACGACAAGTAACAGGAGAGCAGCCGCGTGATCACCGCAACGGACCTCGAGGTCCGCGCCGGCGCGCGCACGCTGCTGTCCACCGACGGTTCGGCGCTGCGCGTGCAGCCCGGCGATCGCATCGGGCTCGTCGGACGCAACGGCGCCGGGAAGACCACCACCATGCGGATTCTGGCGGGTGAGGGCGAACCCTACGCCGGAAAGATCTCCCGGGCAGGTGAAATCGGGTACCTGCCACAGGATCCGAAAGAGGGCGACCTCGACATGCTGGCCCGCGACCGGGTGCTGTCCGCCCGCGGCCTCGACACGCTGCTCTCCGACCTGGAAAAGCAGCAGGTGCTGATGGCCGAGGTCGCCGACGACACCGCCCGGGACAAGGCCGTTCGGCGCTACGGCCAACTCGAGGAGCGGTTCGCCGCACTGGGCGGCTACGCCGCCGAGAGCGAGGCCGGCCGGATCTGCGCGAGTCTGGGCCTGCCCGAGCGGGTTCTCACCCAGCCGCTGCGCACGCTGTCGGGCGGACAGCGGCGCCGGGTGGAGCTGGCGCGAATTCTGTTCGCCGCCTCCGAAGACGGCTCGGGGGCCTCGGGTTCCACGACCACGCTGCTACTCGACGAGCCGACCAACCACCTCGACGCCGACTCCATCGGTTGGTTGCGCACCTTCCTGCAGAACCACACCGGCGGGCTGGTGGTCATCAGCCACAACATCGACCTGCTCGCCGACGTCGTGAACCGGGTCTGGTTCCTCGACGCCGTGCGCGGTGAGGTCGACGTCTACAACATGGGCTGGCAGCGCTACCTCGACGCCCGTGCCACCGACGAGCAGCGTCGCCGTCGGGAACGCGCCAACGCCGAACGCAAGGCGGCCGCGCTGCGCACCCAGGCCGCGAAGATGGGCGCCAAGGCAACCAAAGCCGTTGCCGCGCAGAACATGCTGCGCCGGGCCGACCGGATGATGGCCGCGCTCGACGAGGAGCGGGTGGCCGACAAGGTGGCCCGAATCAAGTTTCCGACGCCGGCCCCGTGCGGGCGCACCCCGTTGGTGGCCAAGGGGCTGACCAAGAATTACGGGTCGTTGGAGGTGTTCTCGGGCGTCGACCTGGCCATCGACCGCGGCTCGCGCGTGGTGATACTCGGTCTCAACGGTGCGGGCAAGACCACGCTGCTGCGCCTGCTGGCCGGGGTGGAGACACCGGACGCCGGCGCGATCGAGCCGGGCCACGGCATGAAGGTCGGCTACTTCGCCCAGGAGCACGACACCCTCGACGACGCCGCCACGGTGTGGGAGAACATCCGCCACGCGGCACCCGATAGCGGCGAGCAGGATCTGCGGGGGCTGTTGGGCGCGTTCATGTTCAGCGGTCTGCAACTCGAGCAGCCGGCAGGCACCTTGTCCGGCGGCGAGAAGACCCGGCTGGCATTGGCCGGCCTGGTCGCCTCCACCGCCAATGTGCTGCTGCTCGACGAGCCGACCAACAACCTCGACCCCGCGTCCCGCGAACAGGTGCTCGACGCGCTGCGCAGCTACGTCGGCGCGGTGGTGCTGGTGACACACGATCCGGGCGCAGCCGAGGCGCTGGACCCGCAGCGCGTCGTGCTGCTGCCCGACGGCACCGAGGACTTCTGGTCCGAGGAGTACGCGGAGCTGATCGAGCTCGCCTGACCGGCGGGCGGGTGTGTAGCCGAATTGCGAACCGTTTCACCCATTTCCACCCACCGGGTGTAGCAGCTTCCTACGCTGGGTATCCGTCGGGGCATCACAAGTGCGCGGGGAGGTGCCAGGCAGGATGACCCAGAAGAAGTCCAGCAAACCAAGAGACCAGCTCTTGAACGAGTTGCGCAGCGCGTACGAGAACGGCGCGAGCATCCGGACGTTGGTCGCGTCGACCGGCCGCTCGTACGGCTCGATACACAGCATGTTGCGGGAGTCAGGTACGACGATGCGCAGCCGCGGTGGTCCCAACCACCGCAGCCGCCGTTAGCGTTGCTGCTGGCGCAGCGACGCCTCGACGAGGTCCAGTACGCCGCTGAGCCTTTCAGGATCATCGCCTGACGCCAGCCGTGCGACCAGACCGTCGAGCACGAGGTCGAGGTAGGTTTGCAGGACGGCGCTGGGGACGTCGTCGCGCAGCCGCCCGGCCTGCTTCTGCCGCCGCAGTCGCGCCGTGGTCGCGGCCGACAGTTCAGCCGAGCGTTCCTTCCAGCCGCGGTGAAACTCCGGGTCGTTGCGCAGCTTGCGGGCGATCTCCAACCGGGTGGCCAGCCAGTCGAACTGATCGGGCGCGGCCAACATATCCCGCATCACCTGCACGAGGCCTTCGCGCGCCGCCACATCGGCCATCCGCTCGGCGTCCTCGCGGGCCAACTCGAAGAACAGCGTGTCCTTGTCGCGAAAGTGATGGAAGATGGCGCCGCGCGACAGCCCGATGGTCTGCTCGAGCCGCCGCACGGTCGCCTTGTCGTAGCCGTACTCCGCGAAACACCTCCGGGCACCGTCGAGGATCTGGCGGCGGCGGGCCGCCAGATGGTCGTCGGTGACCCGCGGCATCCGTCAGGACTTCAACATGTTGCGCAACACGTACTGCAGGATGCCGCCGTTGCGGAAGTAGTCCGCCTCACCGGGGGTGTCGATGCGCACCACCGCATCGAACTCGACCGGATCGACGCCCTCCTTCGTGGCTTTCACCTGCACGGTCTTGGGCGTCTTGCCTCCGTTTTTCCCGTCGCTGCGCTCGCCCCGGTCGTTGAGCGCCTCGATGCCGGTGATGTCGAACGTCTCGGTGCCATCCAGCCCGAGGCTGGCCGCCGACTCGCCCTGGGGGAACTGCAGCGGGATGACGCCCATGCCGATCAGGTTGCTGCGGTGGATCCGTTCGAACGACTCGGCGATCACCGCGCGGACGCCCAGCAGGCTGGTGCCCTTGGCGGCCCAGTCCCGCGACGAGCCCGAACCGTACTCCTTACCGCCCAGCACGACCAGCGGAATGTTCTGCGCCGCATAGTTTTGCGCGGCATCGTAGATGAACGCCTGCTCGCCGTCCTTGGTGAAGTCGCGGGTGTAGCCGCCCGCGACGTCGTCGAGCAGCAGGTTGCGCAATCGGATGTTGGCGAAGGTGCCGCGGATCATCACCTCGTGGTTACCGCGCCGCGAACCGTAGGAGTTGTAGTCCTTGCGCTCCACGCCGTTGGCGTCGAGGTACTGCGCGGCCGGTGTGCCGGGCTTGATCGCGCCGGCGGGGGAGATGTGGTCTGTGGTCACCGAGTCACCCAGCAGCGCAAGTACTCTGGCGCCGCTGATGTCGGACACCGGCTCGGGCTCGGCGGACATACCGTCGAAATACGGGGGCTTGCGGACGTACGTCGAGTCGGGGTTCCACTCGAAGGTGTTACCGCTCGGCGTCGGCAGGTTGCGCCACCGTTCGTCGCCCTTGAAGACATCGGCGTAGTTCTTGGTGAACATCTCGCGGTTGATCGCCGAGGCGATCGTGTCGTTGATGTCCTGCTGCGACGGCCAGATGTCCTTGAGGTAGACCTCGTTGCCGTCCTTGTCCCTGCCCAACGGTTCCGCGTCGAAGTCGAAGTCCATCGTGCCCGCCAACGCGAAGGCGATCACCAAGGGCGGCGACGCGAGGTAGTTCATCTTCACGTCGGGGTTGATGCGGCCCTCGAAGTTGCGGTTGCCCGACAGCACCGCGGTCACCGACAGGTCGTTGTCGTTGACGGCCTGTGAGATCTCGTCGGGCAGCGGGCCGGAGTTACCGATGCACGTGGTGCAGCCGTAGCCCACCAGATAGAAGCCGAGCTTCTCCAGATAGGGCCACAACCCGGCCTTCTCGTAGTAGTCGGTGACCACCTGCGAACCCGGCGCCATCGTGGTCTTCACCCACGGCTTGGTGCTCAACCCTTTCTCCACGGCGTTGCGGGCCAACAGCGCCGCGCCGAGCATGACCTCGGGGTTGGAGGTGTTGGTGCACGAGGTGATCGCCGCGATCACCACGGCACCGTGATCGATGATGAACTCGCCGTGCTCGTCGGACTGCACCTCCACTGGGTTGGTCGGCCTGCCGTCGGCGCCGACGGCCGCGGACGGAACCACCGCATCGTCGTCGGCGAAGGCGAGGCTGGCTGCGGGATCACTGGCCGGGAAGGTGTCCTCGACGGCCTCGTCGAGCTTGGTGTGCTCAACGGGCATGTTCTGTTCGACGTAGTTGTGGATGTCCTTGCGAAACGCGGTCTTTGCGTCGTTGAGCGCGATGCGGTCCTGCGGCCGCTTCGGTCCAGCGATCGACGGCACCACCTCGGACAGGTTGAGCTCGAGGTACTCGCTGAACTTCGGCTCCCGACTCGGGTCGTGCCACATGCCCTGTTCCTTGGCGTAGGCCTCGACCAGCGCCAGCTGCTCGTCGCTGCGCCCGGTGAACCGCAGGTAGCTGATGGTCTCTTCGTCGATCGGGAAAATCGCTGCGGTGGAACCGAATTCCGGGCTCATGTTGCCCAGCGTGGCGCGGTTGGCCAGCGGCACCTCGGCCACGCCGTCGCCGTAGAACTCGACGAACTTGCCGACCACACCGTGCTGTCGCAGCATCTCGGTGACGGTCAGCACGACGTCGGTGGCGGTGACTCCCGGCTGGCGCTCGCCGGTCAGCTTGAACCCGACCACCGGGGGGATCAGCATCGACACCGGCTGGCCCAGCATGGCGGCCTCGGCCTCGATACCGCCCACGCCCCAGCCCAGCACGCCGAGCCCGTTGACCATCGTGGTGTGACTGTCGGTGCCCACGCAGGTGTCGGGGTAGGCGGTCCCGTCGCGGTCCATCACGACGCTGGCCAGATACTCGATGTTGACCTGATGCACGATGCCGGTGCCCGGCGGCACCACCTTGAAGTCGTCGAACGCACCCTGTCCCCACCGCAGGAACTGGTAGCGCTCGCCGTTGCGCTCGTACTCGATCTCGACGTTGCGCTCGAACGCATCGGCGCGGCCGAACAGGTCGGCGATCACCGAGTGGTCGATCACCAGGTCCGCGGGGGCGAGCGGGTTGACCTGTTCGGGGTCACCACCAAGTTCGGCGATCGCCTCACGCATGGTGGCCAAGTCGACAATGCACGGCACGCCGGTGAAGTCCTGCATCACCACCCGGGCGGGGGTGAACTGGATCTCCACGCTGGGTTCGGCTTCCGGATCCCAGTTGGCGATCGCCTCGATGTGCTCTTTGGTGATGTTGGCGCCGTCCTCGGTGCGCAGCAGGTTCTCGGCTAGCACCTTGAGGCTGAAGGGAAGGCGCTCGGTGCCCGGCACCGCGTCGAGGCGATAGATCTCGTAGCTCTTGTCGCCGACCTTGAGCGTGTCACGGGCACCGAAAGAGTTCAGGGACGAATTGGCGTTATTACCTTTGCTCACATCAACTCCCGGCTAGTTCTCGCCGCCGACGGGCTGAGTCGACGGCCCACGTAACCCTAACAGTACGCTTGTCCTGCAATACGGCCAGGGTCGTCGCTTTACGGGTACCCATAACGTACGGTTCTGACTGTGAACGGACCGCACGTAATCCCGTATCTGCCGGGTTATATCCCGCCGGACGTCGACATGGACCAGATCAACGCCGACGTTGCCGACGACGGGGTTGCCGTGCCGCCCGCCGCCGCAGCCGACGTACCCGCGTTACGTGAGGTCGTCGAGCAAGCAGGCCAGGAAGGCATCGACCTCAAGATCGTCATCATCGAGCACAACCCGCCGATCGACACCCCGCTGCGCGACATCGCGACCGAGGTCGGCCAGGCGCAGCCGGGGTCCACGGTGCTGGTGCTCAGCCCGTCGGAGTCCGGCACGTACAGCCCGACCATCGACCGGGTCACGCTGGAGGCCGGCCAGGACGTCGCCGAGGGCCGCGGGCCGGTGCAGGGTGCGAAGAACTTTCTCGGCGAGTTGACGACCGAGCACTTTCCATGGACGGCCTTCACACTATTGCTCGTACTCGGGGTGGTGGCCGCCGTTATAGCGACCCGAATGTTGCAGGTTCGTAGCAAGCGCGTACTTTCCCGCGACTAACCTCAAAGTCCACGCCAGCCAGCAGCTTTTGTCTGCATTAGGTGCCGCCGGGCAAATGCAAAGATCACGGCGAGATAACACCTTCTGCAATTACAAAGTTGTAGTTTGTTACTAAAGTTTCTTCAGCGTCAGATGTGTCGTACGGTGCAAACGGTGGCTGATGTTGTAGTTGTGATTGCTGTGACTTCTGCGTACTCAGGCGCCCGACGAATGTGCCCGCACGTTCGCGTCGAGCCATAGGAGACACGAGTCGATGAGACGCAACCCTGGCGCCTCTGTTTCGCGGCCGCGCGGACGTCTTTGCGCGGCTCTGCTGGCGGTAGGCGTGTTGTTCGCGACACCCGGTTTGGTGACACCGGCCCCCGCCGCCGCGCAACCCGGCGGGGCAGACGGGGTCGCAGAGCTTGTCGCCGCCGTCGCCAACGCCAACCAGAAGCTGCAGGACCTTGGCGCGGCGATCCAGGCCGAACAGGAGAGCGTCAACAAGGCGATCGTCGACGTGGCGACCGCGCGCGACAACGCCGCCGCCGCACAGCGCGAGGTCGAGGCGAGCAGCCAGCGGGTCGAGGACGCCAACCGGGCGATCGAGGCCGCACAGCAGCGGTTCGACAAGTTCGCGGCCGCCGCCTATATCAACGGCCCCTCGGACTCGTACCTGACCGCGGGCGACCCGGGCGACATCCTCGACACCGTCGCCGTCGGACAGACCCTGGCGGTCAGCACGCAACAGGTGATCGAAGACCTGCAGCGGGCCCGCACCGATCAGGTGAACCGCGACTCCGCGGTGCGGTTGGCCAAGCAGAACGCTGACAAAGCCCTCGCTGAAGCCGAAGCCAGCCAGCACGAAGCGGTTTCGGCGCTCAAGACCGCGCAGGGCACCTTCAGCGCGCAGCAGGCCGAACTGGACAAGCTCACCGCCGAACGCGCCGCCGCGCAGGCCAAGCTCAACGAGATCCGCCCGATGGCCGCACAGGCGCCGGCGCCGGCCAGCGGCCCGCAGCCGCAAGCGGCACCGGGGGCTCCGGCGAACCCGGCCGCCGACTGGGACCGCGCACCCCAGAAGATCGACCCGGCCACCGGCAACTGGGCCACCGCGTGGGATCCGTTCCTGCCTGCCATTCCCAGCGCCTTCGTCAGCGGTGATCCGATCGCGATCATCAACGAGATCCTGGGCATCATGGCGACCTCGGCGCAGGTCACCCAGGACCTGGGCCGCAGCTTCCTGCAGAAGTTGGGGCTGCTGCCCACTCCGACCGGCTACACCAACGGCGCGATACCCCGCGTCCACGGCCGCCAAGCCACCGAGTACGTCATCCGGCGGGCCATGACCCAGCTCGGGGTGCCCTACTCGTGGGGCGGCGGCAACGCGGCCGGTCCCAGCCGCGGCATCGACTCCGGTGCAGGCACAGTCGGATTCGACTGCTCCGGGCTGATGCTTTACGCGTTCGCCGGTGTCGGCATCAAGCTGGACCACTACTCGGGTTCGCAATACAACGCGGGCCGCAAGGTTCCGTCGTCGCAGATGCGCCGCGGCGACATGCTCTTCTGGGGACCTAACGGCAGCCAGCACGTGGCCCTCTACCTCGGTGACGGCCAGATGCTCGAGGCGCCCTACACCGGGTCGGTGGTCAAGGTGTCACCGGTGCGCACCAGCGGCATGACCCCGTACGCGACACGTCTCATCGAGTGGTGACAGTAAGGACTCCCTTGCGTTTCAGGCTCTTTCGTTATCTCACCGGTCTGCTGCTCTGGGTAGCGGCCCTGGCGGTGGCGGCCGGGTTGGCCACGCCCACCGCGGCGGCGCCCAACGACGGCCAGTGGGACCCCACCCTGCCCAAACTGATCAGCGCCGGGGCGCCCGGGGATCCGTTGGCCATTGCCAACGCGTCGCTGGCGGCGACCGCCCAGGCCACCGAAGTCACGATGAACCTGGGCCGCAAGTTCTTGTCCACCCTGGGTCTCGCACCACCGGAGGCGGCGGCGGCCGGCGTCGCGCCGGGCCGGGTGCGCGGCCCGCAGGCCATCGAGTACGTGATCCGTCGCGGCGCCTCGCAGATGGGTGTGCCCTACTCGTGGGGCGGCGGTAAGCCCAATGGCCCGAGCCGCGGCATCGACTCCGGCGCCAACACCGTCGGCTACGACTGCTCGGGGTTCACCCAGTACTCGTTCGCCGGGGTCGGCGTGCTGATCCCGAAGTATTCGGGCGACCAGTACGACACCGGGCGTAAGGTGCCGACCTCCCAAGCCAAGCGCGGTGACCTGTTGTTCTGGGGTCCGGGCGGCAGCCAGCACGTCGCGATCTATCTGGGCGGCGGGAAGATGCTCGAGGCGTCCGGTAGCGCGGGCAAGGTCACCGTCAGCCCGGTGCGGCATGCGGGGCTGCAGCCGTACGTGGCGCGGATCATCGAAAGCTGAACGCACGCTGAGCGCACGCTGAGGGATTCGACGTACCGTACGGGCAACGTCGACGGATTCCGAACTGCCTGGAATAGTTGACGACGAGCTACCGGCGCAGATCGGGCCGAGCCGCCATGACCAGCGAGTTGATGTGGAAGGAACGTTGATGACGTCACCGAGTGGGCCGCCGCAGGGCGCTGGAGGGTACTCCGGCCAGGCACCGGGGCAGGGTTACCCGCAGGGCTCACAGGGCTCACACGCCGCACCGGCAGGAACGACCCCCTCCAATGGCGGGCTGCAGCAGGAGGTCCACACCCTGGAACGGGCGATCTTCGAGGTCAAGCGCATCATCGTCGGCCAGGACCAGCTGGTCGAGCGGATGCTCGTCGGGCTACTGGCCAAGGGCCACGTACTGCTCGAGGGTGTGCCCGGCGTGGCCAAGACGCTGGCCGTCGAGACCTTCGCCAAGGTGGTGGGCGGCACCTTCGCGCGCATCCAGTTCACCCCCGACCTGGTGCCCACCGACATCGTCGGCACCCGCATCTACCGGCAGGGCAAGGAGGAGTTCGACATCGAGCTCGGGCCCGTCGTCGTCAACTTCCTGCTCGCCGACGAGATCAACCGCGCCCCGGCCAAGGTGCAGTCGGCGCTGCTGGAGGTCATGGCCGAGCGCAAGATCTCCATCGGCGGCAAGACGTTCCCGCTGCCGCAGCCGTTCCTGGTGATGGCCACGCAGAACCCGATCGAGCAGGAGGGCGTGTATGCCCTGCCCGAGGCCCAGCGCGACCGCTTCCTGTTCAAGCTCAACATCGACTATCCGACACCCGAGGAAGAGCGCGAGATCATCTACCGGATGGGCGTCAAGCCGCCGGAACCCAAACAGGTGCTCGCCCCCGGTGATCTGCTGCGCCTGCAGGACGTGGCGGCCAACACCTTCGTGCATCACGCCTTGGTCGACTATGTGGTGCGGGTGGTCACCGCCACCCGCCAGCCCGAGAAGTTCGGGATGCCCGACGCCAAGGCGTGGATCGCCTACGGCGCCTCACCGCGCGCGTCGCTGGGCATCATCGCGGCATCGCGCGCGCTCGCACTCATCCGGGGCCGCGACTACGTGGTCCCGCAGGATGTCGTCGAGGTGATCCCTGATGTGCTGCGGCACCGGTTGGTGCTGACCTACGACGCGCTTGCCGACGAGATCTCGGCCGAGACGGTGATCAACCGCATCCTGCAGACCGTGGCCCTGCCGCAAGTGAATGCCATTCCGCAGCAAGGTCATTCGGTGCCGCCCGTCGTGCCCGCCGCCGCAGGCGCGGCCAGCAGTCGGTGACTAGTTCGCGGCGCCCGGTCGACCTGCCGTCGCTCAAGCGCGGGGAGATCCGTGATCCGGCGCTGAGCGCGGCGCTGCGCAAGCTCGAGCTGACGGTGCGGCGCAAGCTCGACGGTGTGCTGCACGGCGATCACCTCGGGCTGCTGCCCGGCCCGGGTTCGGAACCGGGGGAGTCGCGGCTCTACCAGCCCGGCGACGATGTGCGCCGGATGGACTGGTCGGTCACCGCGCGCACCACCCATCCGCACGTGCGCCAGATGATCGCCGACCGCGAGCTGGAGACGTGGTTGGTGGTCGACATGTCGGCCAGCCTGGACTTCGGCACCACCGGCTGCGAGAAGCGCGACCTCGCGGTGGCCGCCGCCGCGGCGATCACGTTCCTCAACAGCGGTGGTGGCAACCGGATCGGCGCCGTCATCGCCAACGGCGACACGGTGCGCCGAGTACCCGCGCTGTCCGGCCGCATGCACGAGCAGCAGATGCTGCGCACCATCGCGACGATGCCCAAGGCGCCGACGGGGGTGCGCGGTGATCTGGCCGCCGCGATCGACGCGCTGCGCCGTCCGGAGCGCCGCCGCGGCATGGCGGTGATCATCAGCGACTTCCTGGGCCCGATCAACTGGATGCGGCCGCTGCGCGCCATTGCCGGCCGCCACGAAGTGCTCGGCATCGAGATCATCGACCCGCGCGACGTCGAACTTCCGCCGGTCGGCGAGGTCGTCCTACAAGACGCGGAAACCGGTGTGACCCGCGAGTTCACCATCGACGAGCAGCTGCGCGACGACTTCGAACGCGCCGCGGCCGCACACCGCGCGGAGGTCGCCAGAACGCTGCGGCGCTGCGATGCACCGCTGTTGACGCTGCGCACCGACCGGGACTGGATCGCCGACGTCGTCCGATTCGTCGCCAACCGTAGGCGCGGCGCGCTGGCGGGCCACGCCTGATCGGGTTGGCCGTGAAATGATTAGGCGCACATGACATTGCCGTTGCTCGGTCCGATCACCCTTTCGGGCTTCGAACACGCTTGGTTCTTCCTGTTCTTCCTCGTGGTGCTCGCGGTGATCGGGCTCTACATCATCGTTTCGCTGTCGCGGCACCGGCGCATGCTGCGCTTCGCCAACATGGAGTTGCTGGAAAGCGTTGCGCCCAAACGGCAGACACGCTGGCGGCATCTGCCCGCGATCTTGCTCGTGGCCGCGTTGGTGTTCTTCACCGTGGCGATGGCCGGGCCGACGCACGACGTTCGCATCCCGCGAAACCGCGCGGTGGTGATGCTGGTGATGGACGTGTCGCAGTCGATGCGGGCCACCGACGTGCTGCCCAATCGGATGGCCGCCGCTCAGGAGGCGTCCAAACAGTTCGCCGACGAGCTCACTCCGGGCATCAACCTCGGGCTGATCTCGTATGCGGGTACGGCCACGGTGCTGGTGTCGCCGACGACCGGGCGCGAGGCCACCAAGAACGCGATCGACAACCTGCAGTTCGCCGACCGCACCGCGACCGGTGAGGGCATCTTCACCGCGCTGCAGGCGATCGCCACCGTCGGCGCGGTGATCGGCGGCGGCGACGAACCGCCGCCGGCACGCATCGTGTTGTTCTCCGACGGTAAGGAGACCGTGCCGTCGAACCCGGACAACCCCAAGGGCGCCTACACCGCGGCCCGCACCGCCAAGGACCAGGGGGTGCCGATCTCGACGATCTCGTTCGGCACGCCGTACGGCTACGTCGAGATCAACGAGCAACGCCAACCGGTGCCCGTCGACGACGAGATGCTCGCCAAGATCGCCGATCTGTCCGGCGGCGAGGCGTTCACCGCTTCCAGCCTCGAACAGCTGCGCCAGGTGTACGCCAACCTGCAGCAGCAGATCGGCTACGAGACCATCAAGGGTGACGCAAGCACCGGCTGGCTGCGGCTGGGAGCGCTGGCGCTGGCGCTGGCAACGCTTGCGGCGCTGGCCATCAACCGTCGGCTGCCGAACTGAGCCGAACGCGAAGACAGGGACGACCTTGACATGACCCTTCCGATGCTGGGACCGGTATCGCTCACAGGCTTCCAACACATCTGGTGGTTCGTGCTGTTCCTGGCCGTCGTGCTGGGCCTGGCCGGCTTCTACGTCATCACCCAACTCGCCAGGCGCCGGCGGCTGCAGCAGTTCGCCAACACCGAGCTGCTCGACAGCGTCGCGCCGAAACGGCCGAGCCCGTGGCGGCATGTTCCGGTAGCGCTGCTGGGAATCGCGTTGCTGCTGTGCACGGTTGCGCTTGCCGGGCCCACCCACGATCAGCGGCTTCCGCGCAACCGCGCGGTCGTGATGCTCGTCATGGACGTGTCGCAGTCGATGAAGGCCACCGACGTCGAACCCAGCCGCCTGGCGGCCGCGCAGGAAGCGTCGAAGAACTTCGTCGACGAACTCACCCCGGGCATCAACCTTGGCGTGATCGCCTATGCCGGCACTGCCACGGTGCTGGTCTCGCCGACCACCAACCGCGACGCCAGCCGGCGCGCCATCGAAAATTTGCAGGTGGCCGACCGCACCGCCACCGGTGAGGCGATTTTCACCGCGCTGTCGTCGATTTCGACCGTCGGCGCGGTGATCGGCGGCGGCGACACCCCGCCGCCCGCGCACATCGTGTTGTTCTCCGATGGTAAGGAGACCTCGCCGAACAACCCGGACAACCCCAAGGGCGCCTACACCGCGGCCCGGGCCGCCAAAGACCAGGGCGTGCCGATCTCGACGATCTCGTTCGGCACCGCCAACGGTTCGGTCGAGGTCAACGGTGAGCGAGTGCCGGTGCCCGTCGACGACGCGATGTTGAAGCGCATCGCCGAACTCTCCGGGGGCGAGCCCTACACCGCGGCCAACCTCGACGAGCTCAACAAGGTCTACGACACGCTTCAGGATCAGATCGGCTATGAGACCGTCCGCGGCGAGGCCACCACGGGCTGGTTGCGGTTGGCCGCTCTGGTGGCCGCCGTCGCGGCGGTGGCGAGCCTGTTGATCAACCGTCGGCTGCCGCTGTGACCCCCGCGCCCATCTGTGCCAACTTCGCCCAAACGTCGGTTTCGATGGCGGCACCGGCCCAGTGATTTCAGTCAACCGCAGCTCGCACGTTAGGTTGGCGGGCATGACCGAGACTGAAACAGGTGAATCGGCCAGCCAGACGCCCGGCGCCCGTCCGGCGTTCGTGTCCCGTTCGGTGCTGGTCACCGGTGGTAACCGGGGGATCGGGTTGACGATCGCGCAACGGCTGGCCGCCGACGGGCACAAGGTGGCCGTCACGCACCGCGGTTCGGGTGTGCCCGACGAGAACCTGTTCGCCGTCGAGTGCGACGTCACCGACAGCGCCGCCGTCGACCGCGCGTTCACGGAGGTCGAAGACCATCAGGGCCCGGTCGAGGTGCTGGTCTCCAACGCCGGCATCTCCAAGGACGCCTTCCTCATCCGGATGACCGAGGAGCGGTTCGAAGAGGTCATCAACGCCAACCTCACCGGCGCGTTCCGGGTGGCCCAGCGCGCGTCCCGCAGCATGCAGCGCAAACGTTTCGGCCGGATCATCTTCATCGGGTCGGTGTCGGGCATGTGGGGCATCGGCAACCAGTCCAACTACGCGGCCGCCAAGGCCGGCCTGATCGGCATGGCCCGCTCGATCTCCCGTGAGCTGTCGAAGGCGGGCGTCACCGCCAACGTGGTGGCCCCCGGCTACATCGACACCGAGATGACCCGCGCGCTCGACGAACGGATTCAGGCCGGGGCGCTGGACTTCATCCCGGCCAAACGGGTCGGCACCGCAGCGGAGGTGGCCGGCGCGGTCAGCTTCCTGGCGTCCGAGGACGCGTCTTACATTGCCGGCGCGGTGATTCCGGTCGACGGCGGCATGGGCATGGGCCACTAAGAGATAAGGACAGACATGGCAGGGCTTCTGGACGGCAAACGCATACTCGTCACGGGGATCATCACGGACTCCTCGATCGCATTCCACATCGCGCGGGTGGCACAGGAAGCCGGCGCCGAAGTGGTGCTGACCGGATTCGACCGGATGAAGCTCATCCGGCGCATCGCCGACCGGTTGCCGAAGGAGGCGCCGCTACTCGAACTCGACGTGCAGGACGAGAAGCACCTCGACACGCTCGCCGACCGGATCACCGAGGCGATCGGTGACGGCAACAAACTCGACGGCGTGGTGCACTCGATCGGGTTCATGCCGCAGTCGGGGATGGGCATCAACCCGTTCTTCGACGCGCCCTACGAGGACGTCTCCAAGGGCATCCACATCTCCGCCTATTCGTACGCCTCGCTGGCCAAGGCGACGCTGCCGATCATGAACCGCGGCGGCAGCATCGTCGGCATGAACTTCGACCCCACCCGCGCGATGCCCGCCTACAACTGGATGACGGTGGCCAAGAGCGCGCTGGAGTCGGTCAACCGGTTCGTCGCGCGCGAGGCAGGCCACCACGGTGTGCGGTCCAATCTCGTTGCGGCAGGCCCGATTCGCACGTTGGCGATGAGCGCGATCGTCGGCGGCGCGTTGGGCGAGGAAGCCGGTGAGCAGATGCGGCTGCTCGAGGAGGGCTGGGACCAGCGCGCACCCGTCGGCTGGGACATGAAGGACCCGACCCCGGTCGCCAAGACGGTGTGCGCCCTGCTCTCAGACTGGCTGCCCGCCACCACCGGTACGGTGATCTACGCCGACGGCGGCGCCAGCACGCAGTTGCTGTAAGCGATGGTCGACTCGGCCGTTGACGCCGTCCTGCTGCTGTCGTTCGGCGGGCCGGAGGGTCAGGCCGACGTGATGCCGTTCCTGGAGAACGTCACCAGGGGCCGCAACATCCCGCGGGAGCGGCTGGCCGACGTCGCCGAGCACTACCTTCACTTCGGCGGAGTGTCGCCGATCAACGGGATCAACCGCGCGCTGATCGAGCAATTGCGTGAGCTCATCGACGTGCCGGTCTATTACGGCAACCGCAACTGGCAGCCGTACGTCGAAGACACCGTCGCCGCGATGGCCGACGACGGCGTTCGACGCGCGGCGGTGTTCGCCACGTCGGCGTGGGGCGGCTACTCCAGCTGCACCCAGTACGTCGAGGACATCGCACGGGCCCGTGCGGCCGCGGGTGAGCGCGCGCCGCATCTGGTCAAACTGCGCCAGTACTACGATCATCCGCTGTTCGTGCAGATGTTCGCCGACGCGGTCACCGCCGCCGCGCAGACCGTGCCCGACGGCGCGCGGCTGGTGTTCACCGCGCACTCGATCCCCCTGTCGGCCCGATCCCGTTGCGGACCGGACCTCTACCCACGCCAGGTCGCCCACGCCGCCCGGTTGGTCGCGACCGCGGCGGGCTACGACGACTACGACCAGGTGTGGCAATCACGCTCCGGTCCACCGCAGGTGCCGTGGCTGGAACCCGATGCGGCCGACCACCTCACCGAGCTCGCCGACGGCGGCACGACGGCGGTGATCGTATGTCCCATCGGCTTCGTCGCCGACCACATCGAGGTGGTGTGGGATCTGGACCACGAGCTGAGATTGCAGGCCCAGGACGCCGGCATCGCGTTCGCACGGGCCGCCACCCCCAACGCCGACCTCGCGCGGGTGGCCGCCGATCTGTTCGACGAGCTGCGTACCGGACGCGAACCCTCCCGCGTCACTACCGCGAACCCGCCTCCGCTGCAGGGATATTCGGTCGACGGGGTGGTGTGCACACCCAACTGCGAGGGTTAGTTACGCCACGCGGAGTGCAGGATCGCGGTGACTGCAGCCAACCGCGCCGAACGCACCACGGCCGAAAGCGGCTGCAGCACATCGGAGGCCAGCCGTAGCTCCGAGGAGCTGTGCAGGCCGATCGGAATCAGCCCTGCGCTCACGGTGATGATCGCGTCGACCTGTGCCGCGTTCTCGAGCACCCGAAGCGCCCGGGTCGGCGCATGGTCGGGGAGCCGGTGTCGACGCTCGGATTCCAGCACCTGGGCCACCAGCCCGCGCGGGTCGTCCACGTCCAACTCGGCGGCGCCCGCGCGCAACGTGGCCAACGCCTCCGCCGCCGAACGCACCGCGGAGCGCAACTCGTACTCGGCGTCCCCGAGATCCGGCATCGCCGCGGGCGCAACGGCGGGCACCGAGTAGACGGTCCACGCGATCGCGCACGGATACGCATCCTCGTCGGCGTCGTCCTCGAGGTCGGCAAGCTCCGGGTACTCGAAATCGGGCACCAACCCGACGGCCTCGGTGCCGTCACCGGTGACGATGACGGCCTCCCCGGCGGTCACCGCGTCGCGCTGGAACTGGGTTCCGGCCGGTAGACCACGCACGTCGCCGGGGACCGGCAACGCAAGCGCCACCGGAGGAGTCGACGTCGTGCCCGACGCGGTGCGCAACGTCTGAAGCATCGAGACCGCGCCCGCATCGACTAGATCCGGCCACGGCAGGCCGGTGCGGCCGGCGGCGACGGAATCATAAGCGAGAACGGAATGCTTTGGTGCCCAAAGCGATAACGCGTCGAGGAGATCGTCGGGAGCGGCCGCGCCTGCGAGCCAGGCGTTGGCCCACACCGACAACGAGACACTGGGACACCACATGATGGTCGCAGTGTAGTTGTTCCCAGGGGCGTATCGCGGACCCGCGCTAGGCTGGCGGTATGCCCGTTGCATTGATCTGGCTTGTCGCCGCGCTGGCCCTCGCCGGGGCCGAGGCGCTGACCGGCGACATGTTCCTGCTCATGCTGGGCGGCGGCGCGTTGGCCGCGGCGGGCTCCAGCCTCATCTTCGATGAGCTGTGGGTCCACGGCGCGGTGTTCGCAGTCGTGTCGGTGCTGCTGCTGGTGCTGGTCCGGCCGGCACTGCGCAGACACTTCCAGTCCGGTCGGGGCCTGTCCGAGCCGGTCAAGGCGCTGGAGGGCAAGAGCGCGCTGGTGCTCGACCGGGTGGCGCGCCACGAAGGGCAGGTCAAGCTCGAGGGTGAGGTCTGGACCGCACGCCCCCTGAACGCAGACGATGTGTATGAACAGGGCGACCACGTGACCGTGGTGCACATCGACGGCGCCACCGCCGTCGTCCACAGGCTCGACTAGGGGCACGAAAGAAGGAACCACCATGGACGGTGCCGTTGCCGGTTTGATCCTCCTCGCCGCGTTGGTGGTGTTCGCCGCCATCATCGTCGCCAAGTCGATCGCGCTGATTCCGCAGGCGGAGGCCGCGGTCATCGAGCGGCTGGGCCGCTACAGCCGCACGGTCAGCGGCCAGCTGACACTGCTGGTGCCGTTCGTCGACAGGATCCGCGCCAGGGTGGACCTGCGCGAACGGGTGGTGTCGTTTCCGCCGCAACCGGTGATCACCGAGGACAACCTCACGGTCGCGATCGACACGGTGGTCTACTTCCAGGTCACCAACCCGCAGGCCGCGGTCTACCAGATCAGCAACTACATCGTCGGCGTGGAGCAGCTGACCACGACGACGCTGCGCAACCTGGTCGGTGGCATGACCCTGGAGCAGACGCTGACCTCGCGCGACCAGATCAACACCGCACTGCGCGGAGTACTCGATGAAGCCACCAACCGGTGGGGGCTCCGAGTGGCGCGGGTGGAGCTGCGCGCCATCGATCCGCCGCCCTCGATCCAGGATTCGATGGAAAAGCAGATGCGCGCCGACCGGGAGAAGCGCGCGATGATCCTGACCGCCGAGGGCCAACGCGAGTCGGCGATCAAACAGGCCGAAGGGCAGAAGCAGGCGCAGATCCTGGCCGCCGAGGGCGCCAAACAAGCAGCGATCCTGGCGGCGGAGGCCGATCGGCAGTCGCGGATGCTGCGGGCGCAAGGTGAGCGCGCCGCCCAGTATCTGCAGGCCCAGGGCCAGGCCAAGGCGATCGAGAAGACGTTCGCCGCGATCAAGGCCGGCCGTCCGACCCCTGAGCTGCTGGCCTACCAGTACCTGCAGACCCTGCCGCAGATGGCCAAGGGGGAGGCCAACAAGGTGTGGCTGGTGCCCAGCGATTTCGGCGCCGCGCTGCAGGGCTTCGCGAAGCAACTCGGCGCGCCCGGCGACGACGGCGTGTTCCGGTACACCCCCTCGCCGGTCGAGGACGACCTGCCCAAACCCGAGGACGACTCCGACGAAGTGGCCGACTGGTTCTCCACCGAGACCGACCCGGCCATCGCGCAGGCCGTCGCCAAGGCCGAGGCGGAAGCCCGCATCCCGGTGCAGCAACCGGGTTACCCTGCGCCGCAACTGGATCGGTCGTCGAGCAGCCAGCCCGAACGCTGAGCCGGCGACCGCCAGGTCCTACTGGGCAGGCTTGCGGAACCGCTGGATCCCCCACGCGAGGTGGCCCTCGTCGGCGGCCTGCACCCAGTTGCGCAGGCCGACCATCATCTTGTCGAGGTAGGCCTTCGACGACTGCTGTTCGAGCTCGTCGCGGCGGGCCTCGAGTTCGGAATGCACCCGGTCGTAGTGGGTCCGCAGGTTGTGCACCAGGTCGATCTGCTCGACCACCTCGAACCCGAGCGCCAGTGCGGCCTGCTGGTAGAACCGCATGGATCCCAGGTCGGGCAGGTTGAGCCGGTCGTAGACCGGCTGCAGAACGCCGTCGGGCACGTCGTCGGCCTGCATCGGGTCGGTGAAGATCATCTCCCCGCCCGGTTTGAGCACCCGAAACGCCTCGCTGAGCACTTTGCGGCGGTCCGACGCGTGCAGGATCGCGTCCTGGGACCATACGACGTCGAACGTGTTGTCCGGTGCGGGGATGTCGTCGAAGCTGCCGTGCACGACGCGGATGCGGTCGGCGAGTCCGGCCGCAACGTTCTTGGCGCGGTTGGCGTCGTTCTGGGTTTCGGAGATGTTCAGACACGTCACCGTGCAGCCGCGCGTGGCGACCAGGCGCCGTGCCGAACCTCCGTAACCGGAGCCCAGATCGAGCACGTTGCTGCCGGGTTCCAGATGCGGCAGCCGCCCGATCATCCGGTCGACGGTCTCGACGCTGGCGGCCCGGATATCGCGGCTGTTCTCGTAGCAGCCGACGTGGATGTCTTCGCCGCCCCAGATCATCGAGTAGAACGCGTCGGCGTCGTCGCTGTCGTAATAGGCCTCAGCGTCCGCGCGGGTGGTCACCGTCGCATCTTCGACCACCGACTTCTCGGCGATGTGGATGAAGAAGTCGGGCTCGTTCTCCTGGTAGGTCTCCTGGAAGTCGCCGTAGGTGCGGACCCGTTCGAACCCGGCCTCGCGCATCAGGCGCCGAACGTAGTTCTTGCGCAACGGGTACATGTTCAGCGTGTACTTGGCGCCGTCTGGGAACTCGTAGTTGAAGCGGGCCAACCCGTCGTCGATGTGCTCGGGTTCGGCGGACACCTGATCACCGCAGTAGTAGTACTTGTGCTTCGACGAGAAGCCGTTGTCGAGCATCTCGTCGTAATTGCGCTGGTCCAGGATCAGGATCCCGTCGTGGCGCAGCGCGGCGTAGAACTCGGCCAGCGCGCGCCGCCGGTCCTGCTCTTCGTGCAGGTGGGTGAACGAGTTACCGAGGCAGATGATCGCGTCGTACTTACCCTTTATGCCGCGGTTCAACTGTCGCCAATCGGCCTGCACCGTCTTGAGGATCAGCCCGCGGCGTTGGCCGTTCTCGAACGCTTTGGCCAGCATCGCCGCCGAGCCGTCGGCGCTGGTGACGTCGAAGCCCGCCTCCGTGAGACGCACGGAATGAAATCCGGTGCCGGTCGCGACGTCGAGCACAGTCTGCTTGTTGCGCGCCCGCAGCACGTCGATGAAGAACTGTCCCTCGGACTGAGCGCGCGCCTCCCAGTCGATCAGCTCGTCCCACTTCTCGACGAAGCTCATCACGTATTCGCCTCGGTACAGATCGGTTTCGCGATCAGCTAGCGGGTCATCGCCGTAACTTTGTTCGCGCAACACCAATTCCGCGTTGTCTTGAAGGCCAGGTGGCCGGGACACTTCAACCTCCTCCTGTAGTAGTGCTCCCAACGTCGACACGTAAAAGAGCACCGGTTACGCGGGCGGAAACACTGCGGCGGGACCAAGAATCGTGCGGAGGGCAAGCTGGCCGCGCCGGCCAACGCTCGAATCATCCTCGCTTTTCACCGCTTAACCAGCCTAACGGTTGCCGATAACGCAGGTCACAGCGGGTCAGCGGCAAATTCACCTTCGGTCGAGATCGCCTGTGCCACAGGAGGAGCCACTTTCACCGGATGGTGGCGGCGGTGTGCGCGGAGTTCGTATACCAAACCGGCGATGCCGACACTGGCGGTGCACGCCGACACCAACACCAGCAGCGGGTTGACATTGCCGGTGAGCGCGTCGCCGAGGATGACCACGGCCGCGGTGCCTGGGAGCAGTCCGACCAGGGTGGCCAGTGTGTAGGGCAGCGCCCGCACCGCAGAGGCACCCGCGGCGTAGTTCAGCACCGAGAACGGCACGGCGGGGATCAACCGCATGGACACCACGGTCGGCCAACCGCGTTGGCGTAGCCGCGCGTCCAGCAAGTCGATGCGTGGATGGCGCACAACGCGGGCCAGCTGCCACCCGACTGCGCGGACCAACAGCAACGCGATCAGGGCGCTGACGGTGGCCGCCGCCACCGCCAGCGGGATGCCCAGCGCCGGGCCGAAGAGCAACCCGGCGGTCAACGTGAAGACCGTGCGCGGAAACGGGAAGACCGTCGCCACGATGTGCGCGCCCAGAAACGCCAGCGGGAACCACGGGCCGACCGAGGTGGCCCAGTCGCGCAGTTGAATCGCGGTCGGCAGCGGCACGAGCAGCGCAACTGCGATGAGGATCACAATCGCGGCGACGATCGTGGCGATGCGTCGCCGGGGCACGCTGGTAGCCGTGACGATCACCGCCGCGCGGACCGCGCGCAGGGTGCTGACGACTGTGTTCACGCCTACTAAGAGTACGGAACTCCGCCCGGTATCGGCGCTCAGCGGCGCGGGGAGTCGCCTGCCCGGCGAACAACCGCTCCAGGGTGATCAATTAGCCTGATGGCGTGCAGAAATCCACTGCGATCGAAGCCGATGTCCAGCGTTGGCGCTCGGCGGTGGCCGGGGTGTTGGCGAAGAGCACCAAGCGGGACCCTGCCGATCTGCCCGCCGAACCTGAACGGCTGCTGGACTCGCCGACCTACGAGGGCTTCCCGATCCGGCCGTTGTACACCAGCCTCGACAGCGTCGCCGAGCATCCGCTGCCCGGCCAGTGGCCCTACGTACGCGGCGGCGACGCGCTGCGGGACGTCAAGGCGGGCTGGAAGGTCGCCGAGGCCTTCCCCGCCAACGGCTCGACCGCGGCGGCCGGTGAGCAGAACGGCGCCCTGCTGCTCGCGCTGACCGAAGGTGTCAGCAGCCTGGTACTCAACATCGGCGGACCGGGCGGGGTACCCGCGGCCGAACTGGACCAGCTGCTAGACGGCGTATTCCTGGACCTGGTCCCGGTGGTGCTGGACGCGGGAAGCGACTACGTCTCCGCCGCCGAAGCAATTCTTGCTCTGTTGACCGATTTCGACGACGACCAACGCGCGCGGTTGTCGCTGGACCTGGGTGCCGATCCGCTGACCGCCGCAGTCAGCGGCCGACCCGCGCCCGACATTGCCGACGTCGTGCAGACCGCGGCCAAGGTCACCGGCCACGACGGACACGTGCGGGCCATCACGGTCGACGGCCCGGCGTTCCACAACATCGGCGCCAACGCATCGTGGGAGCTGGCGGGCAGTATTGCGGCGGCGGTGACGTACCTGCGGCTGCTTGGCAACGGCGGCGTCGGCGGAGTCGATGCGGTGCGCCAGATCAGCTTCCGGCTGGCCGCCGACGATGACCAGTTCATGACGATCGCGAAGATGCGTGCGGCGCGGCTGCTGTGGGCGCGGGTGGCTGAGGTCGTCGGCGCGCCGACCGCCGGCGGTGCCGGCAATCTGGCCGAAGCTGGGGCGGCGACGCTGCACGCGGTGACGTCGTTGCCGATGATGGCCAAACGCGACCCGTGGGTGAACATGTTGCGCACCACGCTGGCCGCCTTCTCCGCGGGCGTCGGCGGCGCCGACACCGTGCTGGTGCATCCGTTCGACGTCGCGATCGTCGGCGGATTTCCTGGCACCGCAGCCAGTTTCGCGCGCCGCATCGCCAGAAACACGCAGCTGCTGCTTATCGAGGAGTCCCATGTCGGCCGGGTAATGGACCCGGCGGGGGGCTCCTGGCACGTCGAAGACCTCACTGAGCAACTGGCCGAGCAGGCGTGGAAACAGTTTCAGGACATCGAATCCCGCGGCGGTTTCCAGACGGCCCGCGACTACGTCGTCGAACAGATCACCGCGGTGGCCGAGCGGCGCGCGGCCGACATCGCCCACCGCCGCACCGCGATCACCGGTGTCAACGAATATCCGAACCTCGGTGAACCGCCGCTGCCACCGGGGGAGACGTTGCCCGGCGTGGCCCGCTACGCGGCCGGGTTCGAAGCGCTGCGGGACCGCAGCGACGCGTTCCTGGAGCGCACCGGCGCCAGGCCCCAGGTGCGGTTGCTGCCGCTGGGTCCGCTCGCCGAACACAACATCCGGGCGACGTTCGCGACGAACCTGTTGGCCTCCGGCGGTATCGAGGCCGTGACCGACGCAGACGGGGCCGACCCGGCGAAGGTGGCGGTGATCTGCGGCACCGACGCCCGCTATGCGACCGAGGCGTCGGCCGCCGTCGATGCGGCGCACCGCTCAGGTGTCGAGCACGTACTGCTGGCCGGACCGGAAAAGGCGGTCGCCGAAGCGGATTCGAAACCGGACGGCTACCTGACAACGAAGATCGACGCGGTCAGCGTGTTGTCGGACCTGCTCACCAGATTGGGGGCCTGAGATGACTGTCAACGATGTCGCCGGGACGGATATCGCGAGCTTCGCCGACGTGCCGTTGCGCGGCGAGCAGACACCGCCGCCGCCGACGCCGACCGACGTCGCGGCCCATGTCGAAGCCGCGGCCGCTGCCCACGGTTACGCCGCCGAGCAACTGACCTGGATCACCCCGGAGGGCGTCGACGTCAAACCGGTCTACGTCGGCGCCGACCGGGACACCGCCGTCGCGGCCGGCTACCCGCTGGACACCTTCCCAGGGGAACCGCCCTACATCCGCGGGCCGTATCCGACCATGTACGTCAACCAGCCCTGGACCATCCGCCAGTACGCCGGGTTCTCCACCGCCGCGGAATCCAACGCGTTCTACCGGCGCAACCTGGCCGCCGGCCAGAAGGGTTTGTCGGTGGCGTTCGATCTGGCCACCCACCGCGGCTATGACAGCGACCATCCCCGGGTGCAGGGTGACGTCGGAATGGCCGGCGTGGCAATCGATTCGATCCTGGACATGCGACAGCTCTTCGACGGCATCGACCTGTCGACGGTGTCGGTGTCGATGACGATGAACGGCGCGGTGCTGCCCATCCTGGCGCTGTATGTGGTGGCCGCCGAGGAGCAGGGTGTGCCGCCGGAGAAACTGGCGGGGACCATCCAGAACGACATCCTCAAGGAGTTCATGGTCCGCAACACCTACATCTATCCGCCGAAGGCCTCGATGCGGATCATCTCCGACATCTTCGGCTACACCAGCGCGAAGATGCCGAAGTTCAACTCGATATCGATTTCGGGCTACCACATCCAAGAGGCCGGTGCCACAGCGGATTTGGAGCTGGCCTACACGCTGGCCGACGGAGTCGAGTACATCAAGGCGGGGCTGGACGCCGGGCTGGACATCGACAAGTTCGCACCGCGGCTGTCGTTCTTCTGGGGTATCGGCATGAACTTCTTCATGGAGGTGGCCAAGCTGCGCGCCGGGCGGATGCTGTGGAGTGAGCTCGTCGCGCAGTTCGAACCCAAGAACCCCAAGTCCAAGTCATTGCGTACGCACTCGCAGACGTCTGGCTGGTCGCTGACTGCCCAGGACCCGTTCAACAACGTCGCGCGGACCTGCATCGAGGCGATGGCGGCCACCCAGGGCCACACCCAATCGCTGCACACCAACGCGCTCGACGAGGCGCTGGCGTTGCCGACGGACTTCTCGGCCCGCATCGCCCGCAACACGCAGCTGCTGTTGGCTCAGGAGTCCGGCACCACCAGGCCGATCGACCCGTGGGGCGGCTCCTACTACGTCGAATCGCTGACCCAGGCGCTGGTGGAGAAGGTCCGCGAGCATATGCAGGAGGTCGACGAGCACGGCGGCATGGCGCAGGCGATCAGCGACGGCATCCCCAAGCTGCGCATCGAGGAGGCCGCCGCACGCACTCAGGCCCGCATCGACTCCGGGGCGCAGCCGGTGATCGGCGTCAACAAGTACCAGGTTGCCACCGGCGATGGCACCGACCACGAGATCGAGGTGCTCAAGGTCGAAAACAGCAGGGTGCGCGCCGAGCAGCTCGCCAAGCTGGAGCAGCTGCGCGCGGACCGTGATCAGGGCGCCGTCGACGCCGCGCTGGCGGCGCTGAGCCGCGCCGCGGAATCAGAAGGCAACCTGCTGGAGCTCGCCGTCGACGCCGCCCGCGCCAAAGCCACCGTCGGCGAGATTTCTGACGCGCTGGAGAAGGTTTGGGGCCGCCATCAGGCCGAGATCCGTACCATCGCCGGGGTCTACCGCGACGAAGTCGGAAAGGTCAGCAACATCTCAAGCGCGAGCGAGTTGGTGCAGAAGTTCGCCGAGGCCGACGGCCGTCGGCCACGCATCCTGGTGGCCAAGATGGGGCAGGACGGCCACGACCGCGGACAGAAGGTCATTGCCACCGCGTTCGCCGACATCGGCTTCGACGTCGACGTCGGCTCGCTGTTCTCCACCCCCGACGAGGTGGCCCGGCAAGCCGCCGACAACGACGTCCACGTGGTCGGCGTCTCCTCACTGGCCGCGGGGCACCTCACGCTGGTACCCGCGCTGCGCGAGGCGCTGGCCGAGGTCGGCAGGCCCGACATCATGGTCGTCGTCGGCGGCGTCATTCCGCCCGGTGACTTCGACGAGCTCTACGCCGCCGGTGCCACGGCGATCTTCCCGCCGGGCACCGTCATCGCCGACGCCGCGGTCGGTCTGCTGAAGAAGCTGGCCGAGCGGTTGGGATACCAGCTGAGCTAAATGGTCGCCACGAAGCTTGCGTC
This sequence comes from Mycolicibacterium sp. XJ2546, assembly GCF_053483195.1. Taxonomy (NCBI): domain Bacteria; kingdom Bacillati; phylum Actinomycetota; class Actinomycetes; order Mycobacteriales; family Mycobacteriaceae; genus Mycobacterium; species Mycolicibacterium sp. XJ2546. Next base: position 56,197 of record NZ_JBEFRW010000009.1, read on the forward strand.
GGGCATTTCAGATGGCGACCGCGCCGCGCTGGCCAAGGCGATCACGCTGGTCGAATCCACCCGACCCGACCACCGTGAACAGGCCCAGCGGCTGCTGCTCGAGCTGACCCCGAGAGCCGGGGACGCGATCCGCGTCGGGATCACCGGGGTGCCCGGCGTCGGCAAGTCGACGACGATCGAGGCGCTGGGCATGTACCTCATCGAGCAGGGCCACCGCGTCGCGGTGCTGGCGGTCGACCCGTCGTCCACCCGCACCGGCGGATCGATTCTCGGCGACAAGACCCGGATGGCGCGGCTGGCCGTGCACCCCGACGCCTACATCCGCCCGTCGCCAACATCGGGCACGCTGGGCGGGGTCGCCAAGGCGACCCGCGAGACCATCGTGCTGCTGGAGGCGGCCGGCTTCGACGTCATCCTGGTCGAGACCGTCGGCGTCGGACAGTCCGAAGTGACGGTCGCCGACATGGTGGACACATTCGTGTTCCTGACCCTCGCGCGCACCGGAGATCAGTTGCAGGGCATCAAGAAAGGTGTCCTCGAACTGGCCGACGTCGTCGTGGTGAACAAGGCCGACGGTGAGCATGCGGTGGAGGCCAGAAAGGCCGCCCGTGAGCTGTCCCAGGCGATCCGGCTGATTTACCCGCGCGAGACGCTCTGGCGTCCGCCCGTGCTGACGATGAGCGCGCTGGAAGGCGTCGGCCTGGCCGAGATGTGGGACACCGTGCTCAAACATCGTCAGGTGCTCACCGAGGCGGGGGAGTTCGAGGTGCGCCGCCGTGACCAGCAGGTCAACTGGACCTGGTCGATGGTGCGCGACGCCGTGCTGGACCGTGTGCTGTCCCATCCGGCAGTAAAGGAGATCCGTACCGAGGTCGAGCGCCAGGTCAGATCCGGCGAATTGACCCCAGCGCTTGCTGCGCAACAGCTACTCGATGCGGCTGAACTGGGCTGACCTAACAAATGGGTAACGGCTGGTTTATTTGCCGGGCTAACAGGTAAATTATATTCATTGTGCTGTACGTCAATAATGGGGAGCGCAGCGCCGCGCTCCCGCACGGTATCCAGGGCGCAGCCGACGCGAACTTCGCATGCTCACTGCGCGCTTTCTCCCAGCTGTTCCCGGGGCGCCGATTCGGCGGCGGTGCCCTGGCGGTCTACCTGCACGGCGAACCGGTCGTCGACGTGTGGACGGGTTACGCGGACCGGCGTGGCACCGAGTACTGGACCGCCGACACCGGCGCCATGGTCTTCTCGGTCACCAAAGGCATGGCGTCGACCGTCATCCACCGGCTGGCCGACCGCGGGCTGATCGACTACGACCGGCCGGTGGCCAAGTACTGGCCGGAGTTCGGCGCCAACGGCAAGGAAGCGATCACCGTGCGCGAGGTGATGCAGCACCGCGCCGGGCTGTCGCACCTCAACGGCTGCACCAGGGCCGAGTTGCTCGACCACCAGGCGATGGAGAAGCGTGTCGCGGCCGCGCCGGTGAACCGGCTGCTGTACGGGCATCAGGCGTATCACGCGCTGACGTACGGCTGGCTGATGTCGGGGCTGGGACGCGCCGTCACCGGCAAGGGGATGCGCGATCTGATCCGCGAGGAACTCGCCGAGCCGCTCAACACCGACGGGCTGCATCTCGGCCGTCCACCGGCGAAGGCTCCGACCCGTTGCGCGCAGATCCTCGCACCGCAAGGCACGATGGCCAACCCGATCTTCAACTTCGTCGCCCCCCGCGTGGCCGCGATGGGCATATCGGGCATGTTCGGCTCGATGTACTTCCCGGGCATGAAGGCCGTCGTACAGGGCGACACACCGTTTCTGGACTCCGAGATCCCCGCGGCCAACGGCGTGGCCACCGCTCGGGCGCTGGCCAAGATGTACGGCGCGATCGCCAACGGTGGCCGCATCGAAGACACCCAGTTCCTCTCCCAGGAGCGCGTCGCGGCGCTGACGGGGAAACCGGTGTACTGGCCGGACCGCAACATCTTCGTGCCGCTGAGCTTTCACCTGGGCTACCACTCCGTGCCCTTCCCGCCGGGAATTCTGCCCGGCTTCGGGCACGCCGGTTTGGCCGGTTCGGTCGGGTGGGCCGACCCGTCGACGGGACTGTCGTTCGGCTTCGTGCACAACCGGCTGCTCACCAGAATGGTGTTCGACCAGGTGACGTTCGCCGCACTGGGAACGCTGATCCGGCGCGACGCCGCCAAGGCGCGGCGGCGCGGTTACGAGACGGTGCCGCGGTTCGGCGCGCCGTACTACCCGGCGCTCAAACCGGTCGCAGGTTAGCGGTCAGTGGTTTGCACTGGTGAACCACTTGGTCTTGTTGCGCCACGACTCCGCTGAGGTGATCGCGAACCCGGCGCCACAGCCGCACGCGAACACCCATACGAGCACCGAACCGTTGTCCCACGCCTGCAGCTGAGGGATGAACGCGGTGGCGAGCCGGGCCAGGCACGCAGCCACCCCCGAGGCGGACGCGACGAGGTAGATGTTGGCGACCTTCCGGGAGCGCGGGTCCTGACGGAGCACCATCAGCGCCCGCGCACCGTAGCCCAGCAAGTAAATCAGGGTGGCGCACAGCAGCAGCCAGTACATATTGAGCCAGAAGTCGGTGGGCACCGTGAAGAAGTCGGGCCGGTAGATCTTGGCGCCGTTGCCGAGCGTGAAGGTCACCAGCAGCAGCGGGATGCACAGCGTTGCGGGTAACTCGACGTACTGCTTGAACGAGCGCTGCAGGTCATGGTCGTCTTGAAGCCGGCCGAGGGTGTTGTAGACGACCGCGGAGGCGGCGACGATGTAGAGGTCGTGGCCAATGTAGTCCTCGAGATTGTATTTGCCGGTGAGCGAGTGCAGCACGACGCCGACCGTCTCGGACGCCCACGGCGACATCAGCAAAACGGCGCCGCCTTGCAAGGCGATGTTCAGTGTCGCCGCAAACTCCCACCGTGATGACCACGTGACCCGGCGAATCCACAAGCTCCATGCGATACAGCAAAGGGTGATCACGATGAGTGTCGCCAGAGCCATTTGATTCGCCTTAGAACTGCGGTGTACTCAGCAAAGTATAGGGCTAGAGCGGGGGTGCGTCACTGCGTGGCTTGAGTTCAGAAAGTTTGGGACGTCGCGACGTACGCGTGGCTTTCGTTTCGCGTACAGCAGTGACGGTGAAAGCGGGAGACTCGATGTAGCTCCACACCTCTTGGCGGCTCATCAGGCCGAATCGGATTTGCAGGTCCGGATAGCTGAGATCGAACCTCTCAGCCACCCGCCGCAGCTCCTCGGCGTTGGGATAGTCGGATTCCTTGATGCGCCGATAATACGTGCTGCTCGACGTTCCCAGCGCGTCGTAGATGTCCTTGGCTTCGACCTCGCCGTCAAGGAGATAGTCGAGCAAGGCCTTGAGCTGTCTGCCGTTCTCGTCGGTGCGTGGCACCCCATCACCTTAAACCAATCTCCTGGTCTTGGGCAGTGCCAACCGCAAACAGGAAAAGGTTGCTTTAATTGACACAGCCGTCACAGTTTTGGGAGGGGTCTCCCATATTTGGGACATGTCCGCTATCTTGATGCCCATGGTTGCTCCTTTTCTGGACACGCCCGCAAAACAGGTCGGGTACCCGGTCGGCAATTTTGCTCTAGCAACAGTCAGCATCGCCGACTACGACATCGCCGAAGCTGCGAGTACCGACACGTCGGCCGCGATGGCGAAGGTGTCCACCCCGGCGAACGACGAGTTGACCGCTGAACTCGACGGCGCCACCGAGTGGCTGGGTCTGGCCCCGGGCGAGATCCTGCTGGCCGCACTGACCCGGACCATCGCCCGCACCCTGGGTGAGGGCATCGTCGCGGTGGATGTCGCCAGTGGGCGCGGACCGCTGCTCGACGCCGTACCGCTGGTATGCGCGACCTCGCACCAGATGAGCGCCACCGACGTCCTCGCCGGCGTGCACCGCGCGCTGGCGGCAGGCTCCGAAAGCCTCGCGTCGGCGCCCTCGGAGGTGTACTTCAACTTCATCGGCGAGGCGCCGGACGAGGCGCAGCCCGTGCAGGAGACGCCGCCGACCCTCGGCCACTTGCTGGAGGTCCGGATGTACCGCGCCGACGGCGACATCCACATCGACTGGTGGTACGACACCCGCCGGTTCACCGGCCACACGATCACTGAACTGTGCGAGCAGTTCCCGCTGGCCCTCTACGAGATGACCTCGGACGCGCTGCCGCCGTTCTGACGATTAGAATCGGGTCATCGGCGTCGAACCGGCCATCACCGGGGAGCCTTCGGAAGAACAGCTGAGCCAGCCCAGTAGAACCGAACGGGTGGGTCCGTCATCGCCCGAAGTGAGTGGCGCACATCAAGTGCGCAAGCGGGGTGGTACCGCGGCGCTCGCGTATCGCGCGACGTCGTCCCCGTGCCTGGACTTGTGGCACAGGAGACAACGCAGCACCGTGACCGCCTATCCGAAGCCGAGCAGCGGAGCGCCGGACTTCCCGGCGCTCGAAACCGACGTCCTCGACTACTGGGAGCGCGACGACACGTTCCGGGCGAGCATCGCCCGACGTGACGATGCGCCGGAATACGTGTTCTACGACGGCCCGCCGTTCGCCAACGGCCTGCCGCACTACGGGCACCTGCTCACCGGGTACGTCAAGGACATCGTGCCGCGCTACCGCACCATGCGCGGCTACAAGGTCGAGCGCCGGTTCGGCTGGGATACGCACGGCCTGCCCGCCGAACTCGAGGTGCAGCGCCAGCTCGGCATCACCGACAAGGCCCAGATCGAAGAGATGGGCATCGAGAAGTTCAACGACGCCTGCCGGGCGTCGGTGCTCAAGTACACCGACGAATGGCGTGCGTACGTCACCCGCCAGGCGCGCTGGGTGGACTTCGACAACGACTACAAGACGCTGGACCTGGGCTTCATGGAGTCGGTGATCTGGGCGTTCAAACAGCTCTGGGATAAGGGCCTGGCCTACGAGGGCAACCGGGTGCTGCCGTACTGCTGGAACGACGAGACCCCGTTGTCCAGCCATGAGCTGCGCATGGACGACGATGTCTACCAGAGCAGGCAGGACCCCGCGATCACCGTCGGCCTGAGAGTCACCGACGGCCCGTTCGAAGGGGCCTATCTGTTGATCTGGACCACCACGCCGTGGACGCTGCCGTCCAACCAGGCCGTAGCCGTCAATCCGGATGTCACCTATGTCCACGTCCAGGGGCCCGACGGAAGGCGCTACCTGCTGGCCCAGGCGCGGCTCGCGGCGTACGCGCGCGAACTCGGCGAGGAGCCCGAGGTGCTGGACACCGTCGCCGGCCGCGACCTGCTCGGCGCGCGCTACCTGCCACCGTTTGCGTACTTTGTCGATGATGACAAGGCGCACAACGCATTTCAAGTGCTACCCGCCGAGTTCGTCAGCACCGAGGACGGCACCGGGATCGTGCACATGTCACCGGCCTACGGCGAGGACGATATGGCCACCGCTCAGGCCGCGGGCATCGTCGCCGTCACACCGGTCGACGCCAAGGGCCGGTTCGACGACACCGTGCCCGACTACACCGGCCAACACGTCTTCGACGCCAACCCGCAGATCATCCGCGATCTGAAGGACGGTGCCGCGGGCGCAGCCGTCAATGGCGCGGTGCTGCTGCGCCACGAGACCTACGACCACTCCTATCCGCACTGCTGGCGGTGCCGCAACCCGTTGATCTACCGCGCGATGTCGTCGTGGTTCATCAAGGTCACCGACTTCCGCGACCGCATGGTAGAGCTGAACCAGGACATCACCTGGTATCCCGAACACGTCAAGGACGGTCAGTTCGGCAAGTGGCTGGCCGGCGCGCGGGATTGGTCGATCTCGCGAAACCGCTACTGGGGCACGCCGATTCCGGTGTGGAAGTCCGACGATCCAAGATATCCGCGCATCGACGTCTACGGCAGCCTCGACGAGTTGGAACGCGATTTCGGGGTGCGCCCCAAGGACCTGCACCGGCCCTACATCGACGAGTTGACCCGGCCCAACCCCGACGACCCCACCGGCCGCTCGACCATGCGCCGCATCGAGGATGTGCTCGACGTGTGGTTCGACTCCGGATCCATGCCGTTCGCGCAGGTGCACTACCCGTTCGAGAATCAGAAATGGTTCGACGGGGTCAGCGCCGGCGACGGGGCCGAGGACTCTGACCAGCGCGTCGAAGCGCACTTTCCGGGCGACTTCATCGTCGAGTACATCGGCCAGACCCGCGGCTGGTTCTACACGCTGCACGTGCTGGCCACCGCGCTGTTCGACAAGCCAGCGTTCAAAACCTGTGTGGCACACGGGATCGTGCTGGGCAACGACGGGCAGAAGATGAGCAAGTCGCTGCGCAACTACCCCGACGTCACCGAGGTGTTCGACCGTGACGGTTCCGACGCGATGCGCTGGTTCTTGATGGCGTCGCCGATCCTGCGCGGTGGCAACCTCATCGTCACCGAGCAGGGCATCCGCGACGGCGTGCGCCAGGTGCTGCTGCCGCTGTGGAACGCCTATACGTTCTTGTGCCTGTACGCGCCGAAGACGGGCACCTGGCGCACCGACTCCACGCACGTACTGGACCGCTACATCCTGGCCAAGCTCGCCGCGTTGCGCGACGATCTGACCGAGGCGCTCGATGTCTGCGACATCTCCGGCGCCTGCAACCAGTTGCGCCAGTTCACCGATGCGCTGACGAATTGGTATGTGCGGCGGTCGCGTTCGCGGTTCTGGGAGGAAGACCCCGACGCGATCGACACGCTGCACACCGTGCTGGAGGTCACCGCCCGGTTGGCGGCGCCGTTGCTGCCGTTGACCACGGAGAAGATCTGGCGTGGCGTGACGGACCAGCGGTCGGTGCACCTGACCGACTGGCCGGAAGCCGATCTGCTGCCCGCCGACACCGACCTGGTTGCGACCATGGACCTGGTTCGGGAGGTGGCCTCCGCGGGCTCGTCGTTGCGCAAGGCCAAGAAGCTGCGGGTGCGGCTGCCGCTGCCGAAACTGACTGTGGCGGTGGAGAACCCGCAACGTCTGCAGCCGTTCATCGACCTGATCGCCGACGAGCTCAACGTCAAGTCGGTGGAGCTGACCGACGATATCGCGGCGTACGGTCGCTTCGAGCTCACCGTCAACGCCAAGGTCGCCGGGCCGCGGCTCGGCAAGGACGTACAGGCGGCGATCAAGGCGGTCAAGGCGGGCGAGGCGGTGGTGAATGCCGACGGCACGCTGACGGCGGGTCCGGCGGTGCTTGGGCCCGAGGAGTACAGCTCGCGGCTGGTGGCCGCGGATCCCGACTACACTAGTGCGCTGCCCGACGGGGCGGGCCTGGTGGTGCTGGACGCGACCGTGACACCCGAACTGGAGGCCGAAGGCTGGGCGCGCGACATGATTCGCGAGTTCCAGGAAGCCCGGCGGCGCTTCGGCCTCGATATCGGCGACCGCATCGAACTGGAGTTGACCATTCGAGATTTTCCCGATGGTTGGCGCGGCGGCTTGTCGGATCTCATCGCCAACGAGCTGTTGGCGACGAGCTTCACCATCAAGACCGACCCGAGTCTGCAACTTCACGCACAGGATGATTCCGGGCTCGACATGGTCAGCGGTGCATTGAAGCGCGAGGATGGCGAGTGGATGACGGGGACTGTGGGCGGCGGCTACCCATTCCGCCTCAGGAGAAGGAACGAGAGCCAGAAGAGCTAACTTTCGCGCGTGCGTTAGCCCCGCTGGGAGCACGCCGCCGAGTGTGGCCTAGATATACGCGTTTCGCGAATCTGCGTGACATAACCCCACACTCGGCGCCCGGAGTGAGCGTTAGGCGCGCACGACCACCGCGGTGCGCCCGGCGAGCGATACCTCGTCGCCGGCGCTGAGCTTTCGACCGCGTCGTTGCTCGACTTCGCCGTTGACGCTGACCAGGCCGTTGGCGATGACGGCCTTGGCGTCGGCGCCGGAATCGATCAGCCCGGCGAGCTTGAGAAACTGGCCGAGCCGAATGGTGTCGTCGGTGATCGCGACTTCATCAGTAGCCACCCCGCCAGGATGACACGACCCCAATAGCATCAGCAGATGTGGACGGTCGCTGGGTGCTGCACCTCGACATGGACGCATTCTTCGCGTCCGTCGAGCAGCTGACCCGGCCCACCCTGCGCGGGCGTCCCGTGCTGGTGGGCGGGCTCGGCGGTCGCGGCGTCGTGGCGGGCGCGAGCTACGAGTCGCGGGTGTTCGGCGCCCGCTCGGCGATGCCGATGCACCAGGCGCGCCGGCTGGTCGGCGTGTCCGCGGTGGTGTTGCCGCCGCGCGGTGTCGTCTACGGGGTCGCGAGCCGCCGGGTGTTCGACACCGTGCGCACCGTCGTGCCTGTGCTGGAACAGCTTTCGTTCGACGAAGCGTTCGGCGAGCCCGCCGAGCTGGCGGGCGCGTCGGGTGACGAGGTGGAGGCGTTCTGCCGGGCACTGAAAGCCAGGGTGTTCGACGAGACCGGGCTGGTGGCCTCCGTCGGCGCGGGATCAGGCAAGCAGGTCGCCAAGATCGCCTCCGACCTGGCCAAGCCCGACGGCGTACGGGTGGTGCGCCGCGAGGAGGAGCGTGCGCTGCTCGACCGGTTGCCGGTGCGCCGGCTGTGGGGCATCGGGCCCGTCGCCGAGGAAAAGCTGCATCGGCTCGGCATCGAGACCATCGGGTCGTTCGCCGCGCTGAGCGACGCCGAAGCCGCCAACATCCTCGGCGGCACCGTCGGTCCTGCACTGCACCGGCTCGCCAGGGGCATCGACGAGCGGCCCGTCGCCGAGAACGCGCCCGCCAAACAGATCAGCGCCGAATCCACCTTTCCCGCCGACCTGATCACCCTGGATCAGCTGCGCGAGGCGGTCGCCACCATCGGCGAACACGCCCACACCCGGCTGGAGCGCGACGGCCGCGGCGCACGCACGGTCACGGTCAAGCTGCGCAAGTCCGACATGAGCATCCTCACCCGCTCGGCCACCCTGCCGTACGCCACCGTCGACGCCGCCACGTTGATCGCCACCGCCCGGCGGCTGCTGCTGGACCCGGTCGAGATCGGCCCGATCCGCCTTGTCGGCGTGGGCTTTTCGGGGCTGTCCGAAGTGCGCCAGGAGTCACTGTTCCCCGATCTGGACCTCGTCGCAGAAGAGGTGTCCGACACCGAGTTGCCGCCCACGCTGACCGACGTCGCGGCCACCGCTGTAGCCTGGCGCATCGGCGACGACGTGACGCACACCGAGCACGGACACGGCTGGATCCAGGGCGCCGGGCACGGTGTGATGACGGTGCGGTTCGAGACCCGCGCCACCGGCCCCGGCGTCGCGCGCACGTTTCCCGACGACAGCGCCGACGTCACCCGCGCCAACCCGGTCGACAGCCTGGACTGGTCGGACTATCTCGACGAGCTCAGCCGCTACCAGAGCTCGCCGTAGCCGGTTGCCAGAAGGAACCCGTGTGAGTTGTAGGTCTCACAGCGCACCAAGCCGACGTCTTCGACCGCGCACGAGGCACCCCAGTTCTCCAGCCGCTGTCCCACCGGGAGCACGTCGACGTCGCGGGTGAACGTGGCGGTGTCGGAGTGGCGGTACTGCGCGGGCGCCCAGCTGTTTACGACGGTCTGGTTGGTGCCCGGCGGCGCGTCGCCCGGCACGGCGTCGCAACCCACCGGACCTCCGTTCGGCCCGATTCCGCAGGAGCGGCCGTCGGGCGTCTTGAAGAAGACGTAATAGAAATCGTCGGGTGTGCTGTACCGGCCCTGGGCAACCGGGTAGTCGCGGATGTCCTTGACGTCGAGGTCGGGTGCCGGTTGGGCGGCCGCGACCGGTGCCACGGTGACAACCAGGCCGACGAGGGCGGCGGCGAGGGCGGCGCAACAAACAGTCACCGCTCCTCTTTATCAACCCCAGCGGGCGAAGGCATCCGCGATGGGGCAATCGGCGCCCAGCGCCGCCATCAACAGCACCCGGGCCTGCGGCGAGCGCAGCCGCGGCACCACGACGGCGCCCGCGTCGGCCAGTTCGGCGCCGGGTCCGTAGCTGGCGGTCACCCGCCCGCCGGGGACGCGCGTGGTCACTGCCACCGCGACACCCGCACCGCAGTGCCGTCGCACCCCGTCGATCAGCGCTTGCCCGGCGTTGCCCGCACCGAGCGCCTCCAGCACGATGCCCCGGGCTCCCGCGGCCACACACGCGTCCAGCGCCGCCGTGTCCGCGCCGGGATAGGCGGTGACGATGTCGACCCGCGGGGCGGCGGCCGCCGACAGCGCACCGAGGTACGGCCGTTCCTTCGAGGCGTGCAGCGTGACGTCACCGTCGGCGACGGTGCCGAGCGCCCGGCCGGCAAAACACTGCAGGTCGTCGGTCGTCTCCTTGTGCATCGCCAGCGGCTGCCAGACCGTGTGCGCGAAGCACACCGCGACGCCCAGACCGCGCGCCGTCGGGCTGACGGCCAGCGTCAGCGCGTCACGCAGGTTGGCCGGTCCGTCGGCGTCGGCGGCGTCCGCACTGCGTTGGGCGCCGGTGAGCACGACTGGCACCGCACCGTCGTAGGTGAGTTCCAACCACAGCGCCGTCTCCTCCATCGTGTCGGTGCCGTGGGTGATCACCACACCGGCCGCTTCGGCGGGCAACGCTGAACGGATCCGGTCCCAGTCGGCCGGGGTCAGCTGCGAGCTGTCGACGGCCATCAGGTCCACGACCTCCACGTCGAGGCCCGAGGTCAGGTCCGCGCCGCTGCGGGCCGGGCGCTTGATGCCGTCGTCGCCGGCGGCCGCGGCGATGGTGCCACCGGTGGTGACGACAACGAGGCGAGCCATGGGCCGAATTCTTCCTCATCGAATCTTTGGAATGATGGGGGAGTGACTGATGAAGCCCGGCCCGTGACCGACGAGGGCGAGCACGCCGCAGTGCCGGCCGACGCGGCGCCGCAGCCTGCGCCGAAACGCCGGCTGCGCATGCTGCTCACCGTCGCTGCGGTGGTGTTGGCGGCCGACATCGTCACGAAGGTGCTCGCGGTGAAACTCCTGACGCCAGGGCAGCCGGTGTCGATCATCGGCGATACCGTGACCTGGACCCTGGTGCGCAACTCCGGGGCGGCGTTCTCGATGGCGACCGGTTACACGTGGGTGCTGACATTGATCGCGACGGGCGTGGTGATCGGCATCATCTGGATGGGCCGCAGGCTGGTGTCGCCATGGTGGGCCGTCGGACTGGGCATGATTCTCGGTGGTGCGATGGGCAACCTGGTCGACCGGTTCTTCCGCTCGCCGGGTCCGCTGCACGGCCACGTCGTCGACTTCCTGTCCATCGGCTGGTGGCCGGTGTTCAACGTGGCCGACCCCTCGGTGGTCGGTGGTGCCATCCTGCTGGTGGTGCTGTCGCTGTTCGGGTTCGATTTCGACACGGTCGGTAGGCGTAGCGCCGGCAACGACGGCGGCTGATGGCCAGCCGATCGATGCCGGTCCCCGACGGGCTGGCCGGGATGCGCGTGGACGCCGGATTGGCGCGGCTGCTCGGGTTGTCGCGGACGGCGGTTGCCGCCATGGCCGACGACGGCGGCATCAACCTGGACGGTTCGCGGGTCGGCAAATCCGACAAGCTCACGGCCGGGGCGTGGCTAGACGTGCAGTTGCCGGAAGCCCCTGCGCCGGTTGAGAATACGCCCGTCGAGATCGAGGGCATGGCGATCCTGTACTCGGACGCCGACATCGTGGCGGTCGACAAACCGCCCGGCGTGGCGGCCCACGCCACCGTCGGGTGGAGCGGGCCGACGGTGCTGGGCGGGCTGGCCGCCGCCGGGTATCGCATCAGCACGTCGGGCATCCACGAGCGCCAAGGCATCGTGCACCGCCTCGACGTCGGCACCTCGGGTGTCATGGTGGTGGCGCTGTCCGAGCGTGCGTACACCGTGCTGAAGCGGGCGTTCAAACAACGCACCGTCGAGAAGCGCTATCACGCGCTGGTACAAGGACATCCGGATCCGTCGAGCGGAACCATCGACGCGCCGATCGGGCGGCACCGGGGCCACGACTGGAAATTCGCGGTCACCGAGCACGGCAGGCACAGCATCACCCACTACGACACCCTGGAAGCCCACCAGGCCGCCAGCCTGCTCGACATCGAGCTGGAAACCGGGCGTACCCACCAGATCCGCGTGCATTTCGCCGCGCTGCATCACCCCTGTGTCGGTGACCTCACCTACGGCGCGGACCCCACCCTGGCGAAACGGCTTGACCTGACCCGCCAGTGGTTGCACGCCAGGTCGTTGGCCTTCGCGCATCCGGCCGACGGCCGGCGCGTGGAGATCACCAGCCCATACCCGGCCGATCTGCAGCACGCCCTTGACGTGCTGCGCAAACACGAACTGTGACCCAGACCCGTCGATCCGGGTTGTTGTTCGGGGTCGGCGCCTACGTCTGGTGGGGTTTGTGCCCGGGTTTCTTCCTGCTGCTGCTGCCGGCCACCGCGACCGAGGTGCTGGCGCACCGCTTCGTGTGGAGCGCCGTGTTCCTGCTGACGATCCTGGCGGTCGCGCACCGGATCGGTGACCTGCGTCGGCTCAGCAGGCGGGCCTGGCTGCAGCTGTTGGCCGCCTCGGCGTTCATCGCGATCAACTGGGGCACCTACATCTGGTCCGTCACCAACGGGCACGTGGTGGACGCCGCGCTCGGGTACTTCATCAACCCGTTGATCAGCGTGGCGCTGGGGGTGGTGATTTTCCGGGAGCGGCTGGGTACCTGGCAGCTGGTGGCGTTGGTGCTGGCGGTCGTCGCGGTGGCGATCCTGACCGTCGAGGTGGGCGAGCCGCCGTACATCGCGCTCGTGCTGGCCGTGTCGTTCGGTCTGTACGGGCTGATCAAGAAGGTGGTCGATGCCGACCCGCGGGTGAGCGTGACGGTGGAAACGCTATGGGCGCTGCCGGCGGCGATCGGCTACCTGCTGTGGCTACAGGCCGTCGGGCAGGCGCACTTCGTCAACCACGGGCCCGACCAGGCCGCGCTGCTGTTGCTGGCCGGACCAGTGACCGCAATCCCGTTGCTGCTCTTCGCCGCTGCGGCGCAGCGTTTGCCACTTGTGACGCTGGGCGTGTTGTTCTACCTGAACCCGGCGCTGCAGATGGCCTGGGGCGTGGTCGTCGGAGGTGAGCCGATGCCGCCTGCGCGCTGGCTGGGCTTCGCGTTGATCTGGATGGCGCTGCTGGTGTTCAGCTTGGACGCCGTGCGGCGCGCGCGAGACGATCGGCGCGCGTTGGCGTTGGCCGCTGACAGCTAACTTCGCGTGCCCTCGGCGACACGTTGCTGTTGACCTTGATTCAGCAATGCCCTAGCGTTTGCTCGTGACCTGTCGGAACGAGCTGGCGCGAGGTGGACGCGGACGTGGCCGTCCGGCCGGATCCGACTCAGGCGAGACGCGCGCGAGCATCCTGCGCGCGGCACGCCACGTATTCAGCGAACGCGGCTACGAGGCGACGACGTTTCAGGCCATCGCGCAGCGCTCCGGGTTCAGCCGCCCGACGATGCATTACTACTTCGACACCAAAGAGCAGATCTACGACGAGCTGGGCCGACAAGCCCATGCGATGGTGTCCGATTGCATCGCGGTCGCCAAACGCGAGCAGAACCTGCTGAAACAGTTAACGGCGTTCGTTGCCGCCGTGCGCCGGGCGGACACTCCCGACGGCTCGGCCACCCGGTTCGTCATCACGTCGCGCCTGGACCTGCACCGCAGCCCCGCGCTGCGCGGCGGCAGCTCACTCATCGCCGAAGCGGTGGGCGGATTCTACCGCTGGCTGGTCGAGGACGCGGCACGGCGCGGCGAGGTCCCCGCCGACGTCGACGTGGCCGCCGTCGCCGATCTGCTGGCCGCGATGTTTTGGGGGGTGGGTTTTTTCGCCGGCTTCGTGCATTCGTCCACCGACGTCGACGAAATTGCCAAGCAACTACATCGACTCCTGGCAGGGAGATTGCTGGACGGTCCGTCGTGCACCCGGCCGCTCACTGCCGCCCCGACCTGAGAAGGGCCGGCCAGAGACACGCAGCGCGACACGCCGGGAAGTGTCGCAGCTCGGCCATAGACTGGCCTGCCTATGAGCGGTTCGTCTTCGCGGTCCTTCGTGCACCTCCACAACCACACCGAGTACTCGATGCTGGACGGTGCCGCGAAGATCACGCCGATGCTTACCGAGGCGCAGCGCCTGGAGATGCCTGCGGTCGGGATGACCGACCACGGAAACATGTTCGGCGCCAGCGAGTTCTACAACAAGGCGACCGAGGTGGGAATCAAGCCGATCATCGGTGTCGAGGCCTATATCGCCCCGGCGTCGAGGTTCGACACCAAACGCATCCTGTGGGGTGATCCGGGCCAGAAGAGTGACGACGTCTCGGGCAGCGGTTCCTACACCCATATGACGATGGTCGCCGAGAACGCGACCGGGTTGCGCAACCTGTTCAAGCTGTCGTCCCTGGCGTCCTTCGAGGGCCAGTTGGGCAAGTGGTCGCGGATGGACGCCGAACTCATCGCCGAACACGCGGCCGGCATCATCGCTACCACCGGCTGTCCTTCCGGCGAGGTGCAGACCCGGCTGCGGCTCGGCCATGACCGCGAGGCGCTCGAGGCGGCCGCCAAATGGCGCGAGATCTTCGGGCCCGACAACTTTTTCCTCGAGTTGATGGATCACGGCCTCGACATCGAACGGCGCGTGCGCGAGGGTCTGTTGGAGATCGGCCGCAAGCTCGGCATCCCGCCGCTGGCCACCAACGACTGCCACTACGTCACCCGCGACGCCGCCCAGAACCACGAGGCGCTGTTGTGTATCCAGACGGGAAAAACGCTGTCGGATCCCAACCGGTTCAAGTTCGACGGTGACGGCTACTTCCTGAAGTCCGCCGCCGAGATGCGCGCCCTGTGGGACGACCAGGTGCCCGGAGCCTGCGATGCCACGCTGCTGATCGCCGAACGGGTGTCGTCCTACGCCGACGTGTGGGAACAGCGCGACCGGATGCCGACATTTCCGGTGCCGGAAGGCCACGACCAGGCGTCCTGGCTGCGCCATGAGGTCGACGCGGGGCTGGCGCGACGCTTCCCGGCGGGGGTCCCGCAGCACTACGTCGACCGCGCGGCCTACGAGATCGACGTCATCTGCGCGAAGGGCTACCCGTCGTACTTTCTGATCGTGGCCGACCTGATCAACTACGCACGCTCGGTCGACATCCGGGTGGGTCCGGGCCGCGGATCGGCGGCGGGATCGCTGGTCGCCTACGCGCTGCGGATCACCGACATCGACCCGATCGAACACGGGCTGCTGTTCGAGCGGTTCCTCAACCCCGAACGCGCGTCGATGCCCGACATCGACATCGACTTCGACGACCGTCGCCGCGGTGAGATGGTGCGCTACGCCGCCGAGCGCTGGGGTAACGACCGGGTGGCCCAGGTCATCACGTTCGGCACCATCAAGACCAAGGCCGCGCTCAAGGACGCGGCCCGGGTGCACTACGGGCAGCCCGGCTTCGCCATCGCCGACCGGATCACCAAGGCGCTGCCGCCGCCGATCATGGCCAAGGACATCCCCGTCGCCGGGATCACCGACCCCAACCATGAGCGGTACAAGGAAGCCGCCGAGGTCCGCAACCTGATCGACACCGACCCCGACGTGCGCACGATCTACGAAACCGCGCGCGGCCTCGAGGGTTTGGTCCGCAATGCGGGCGTGCACGCCTGCGCGGTGATCATGAGCTCCGAACCGCTGATGGATGCCATCCCGCTGTGGCGGCGTCCGCAGGACGGCGCCGTCATCACCGGTTGGGACTACCCGTCGTGCGAAGAAATCGGCCTGTTGAAGATGGACTTCCTCGGGCTGCGCAACCTGACGATCATCGGCGACGCGCTGGAGAACATCAAAGCCAACCGCGGCATCGACCTGGATCTGGACACCGTCCCGATGGACGACCCGGCGACCTACGAGCTGCTGGGCCGCGGGGACACGCTGGGGGTGTTCCAGCTCGACGGCGGGCCGATGCGCGATCTGCTGCGCCGCATGCAGCCCACCGGGTTCGACGACATCGTCGCGGTGCTGGCGTTGTACCGGCCCGGCCCGATGGGCATGAACGCCCACAACGACTACGCCGACCGCAAGAACGGCCGCCAGGGGATCAAACCCATCCACCCCGAGCTCGAGGAGCCGTTGCGCGACATCCTCGCCGAGACCTACGGCCTGATCGTCTACCAAGAGCAGATAATGCGCATCGCGCAGAAGGTGGCCGGTTACTCCCTGGCCCGAGCCGACATTCTGCGCAAGGCCATGGGCAAGAAGAAGCGCGAGGTGCTCGACAAGGAGTACGAGGGCTTCTCCGACGGGATGAAAGCCAACGGGTTTTCCGCCGGTGCCATCAAGGCGTTGTGGGACACCGTATTGCCGTTCGCCGACTACGCGTTCAACAAGTCGCACGCAGCCGGCTATGGGCTGGTGTCGTACTGGACCGCCTACCTCAAGGCCAACTACAAGGCCGAGTACATGGCGGGGCTGCTGACGTCGGTGGGCGACGACAAGGACAAGGCGGCCGTCTACCTCTCCGACTGCCGCAGGCTCGGCATCACGGTGCTGCCCCCGGACGTCAACGAGTCCGCGGTGAACTTCGCCTCCGTGGGGGAGGACATCCGGTACGGGCTGGGCGCTGTGCGCAACGTCGGTGCGAATGTCGTTGCGTCGCTGATTAATACCCGTACGGAGAAGGGTAAGTACATCGACTTCTCCGACTACCTGAACAAGATCGACATCGCCGCCTGCAACAAGAAGGTGACCGAGTCGCTGATCAAGGCGGGCGCGTTCGACTCGCTGGGCCATCCGCGCAAGGGTCTGTTCCTGATTCACACCGACGCGGTCGACTCGGTGCTGGGCACCAAGAAGGCCGAGGCGATGGGCCAGTTCGACCTGTTCGGCGGCGCCGACACCGCCACCGACGCGGTGTTCACGATCAAGGTGCCCGACGAGGAGTGGGAGGACAAGCACAAACTCGCGCTCGAACGCGAGATGCTGGGCCTGTACGTATCGGGCCATCCGCTCAACGGAATCGCCCATCTGCTGACCGCGCAGGTCGACACGCAGATCCCAGCCATCCTCGACGGTGACGTCCCCAACGACACTCAGGTGCGCATCGGCGGCATCCTCGCCTCGGTGAACCGCCGGGTCAACAAGAACGGACTGCCCTGGGCCTCAGCGCAATTGGAGGACCTCACCGGCGGGATCGAGGTGTTGTTCTTCCCGCAGACCTACTCCATGTTCGGTGCGGAGATCGCCGACGATGCGGTGGTGCTGGTCGGCGCGAAGGTGGCGATCCGCGACGACAGGATCTCGGTGATCGCCAACGAGTTGGTGGTGCCGGACTTCTCCACCGCCGTATTGGACCGGCCGGTGGCGGTCAGCCTGCCGACGCGGCAGTGCACGGTCGACAAGGTCAGCGCGCTCAAACAGGTGCTGGCCCGCCACCCGGGCACCTCGCAGGTGCATCTGAGGCTGATCAGCGGTGAGCGGATCACCACCCTGGAACTGGATTCGTCGCTGCGGGTGACGCCGTCGTCGGCGTTGATGGGTGATCTCAAGGCCCTGCTCGGTCCCGGCTGCCTCGGCGGTTGATCCGCGGCCGTCGATCAGCGTCGGACGCCGGCCCAGGGTTGTTCGTTTCTTTCGCGCCGGTCAGCTTCGTCGGCTCGGTCTTTTATCCAGCGATCTTCGAAGCTCTCACCCGGACGCACGTTGGGTAGGCGGTTCATCACACGGCTGAGCCGCTCGGGCGCGGTGGCCGGTTCCCACTGTGGCAGCGCCATGGTGAGTGCGTACAGGGTTTTCAGCACCACAAAGATCCCGAACAACGCTGCGGGCGTATCGGTCATCGCCATACCGAAAAGACCGAAAATGAGTGTCAGATGGACGACGCCGACGCGTCCGAGGCCGCGGTAGGCCGTCCGCTCGATCCGCAAGAAGGTCCAACTGCGCACCCGAACGAGATCGACAGCGAGATCGATGACGAGTAAGACCAGCACGATCACGCACCCGGTCAGCACGCTTGGCCAGGCCACCACAGCGAGACCGCGCTGGCCACTGTGGTCGAGCAGGAGCAAAATCACGCCGAGGAAGATGCCGTGCGCCGCGCAGAACGCCAGGCTGGTGATGAGAAAACCGCTGATGAAGGACGACGACTGGGCGCCGCGCCGGTCGGGTGCCTGATACGCGAAATGTCCGCGGCGAGGACGCAACCGCTGATGCGCGGCGATGAGGACCGCGACACACACCGATCCCGCAAGGTTCTCGAACCAGTACACCGCGAGGGTCGTCCCGGCTGACCAGTCCCCGATGAACCAACCTGCAGCCGGAACAGCGTTGACTGCCAGCAGCGTGATCAACCGGGTCACGGCGAGTATCGTCGCACGCTCGCCCGGTACATCGACCGCGCCGAAGCATACGAATTTGACGCCCGACGCTGCCCCGGTGGCCGCCGGCCTATCGACGTTGCGTCAACTCGTCCAGAATCAGTCGGTGCTGCCGGAACGCTGAAACGGGCGCAGAAAAAGCCACGTCACGGTGGCTGCGGCCGCGGCGGCCAGCACAGCCGGCGCCGCCGACATCGTCGCGAACGCCACGATCGCCAGGACCACGAAACCGATGACCAAAGACAGCACCTTGTACACCGGCCAGGGAACGCCGGCGATGCTGACTTCGTCGCGTACGGTCATATGGCCACGATAGCTCGTAACCGAAGTTTCGGCTAGCCGAAACACTGGATCCGGGGATCGGATCACATAGCGGATCTAAGGTGGTCACATGGCTTTTTCCGGAGAATACGAGCCCAGCCCGTGGGACTGGGTGCGCGAACACGCCGACAAGATCCTGGAGTCCGGCACCACCACCGGCGTGGACCTGAATGGTAGGCCGATCATCCTGCTGACCACGGTGGGCGCGAAGACCGGCAAGATCCGCAAGACGCCGCTGATGCGGGTGGAACACGACGGTCAGTACGCGGTCGTTGCGTCGTTGGGCGGCGCGCCGAAGAATCCGGTCTGGTACTACAACGTCAAGGCGCATCCGCTGGTGCAGTTGCAGGACGGCGCGGTCACCAAGGACTACGAGGCGCGCGAGGTCTTCGGCGAGGAAAAGGCGCTGTGGTGGGAGCGCGCGGTCGATGCCTACCCGGATTACGCCGACTACCAGATCAAGACCGACCGGGCGATCCCGGTGTTCGTGTTGACCCCGATTAGCTGATAACCGCAGGTTGGTGGCACCATTGTCCGGTGACCGCTGAACTGAGCCAGAGTATCCGCACGCGTGCGCGGCAACTTCGTGCTGCGGACATTGACGATGCGGCTCAGCGAATTGCCGGCGTGGTGCTGCGCAGCCCGCTGCAGTTCAGCGAACGGCTCTCGGATGCGACCGGCGCCACGGTGTACCTCAAGCGCGAGGATCTACAGCCGGTCCGCTCGTACAAGCTGCGCGGCGCCCACAACATGTTGATGCAGTTGTCCTCGGAGGAGACTGCCGGCGGGGTGGTGTGCTCGTCGGCGGGCAACCACGCCCAGGGGTTCGCGATGGCGTGCCGGTCGATGGGTATCCACGGCCGCGTCTACGTGCCGGGCAAGACACCCAAACAGAAGCGGGACCGGATCCGTTATCACGGCCGTGAGTTCATCGAGTTGATCGTCGTCGGCAAGACCTACGACGAGGCCGCGGCGGCAGCGCTCGACGACGTCGCGCGGACCGGTGCGACCTTGGTGCCGCCCTACGACGATCTGCGCACGATGGCCGGCCAGGGCACCATCGCCGCCGAGATCCTCGATCAACTCGACGAGGAACCGGATCTGGTGATCGTTCCGGTCGGCGGCGGCGGCTGTATCGCCGGTATCACCACGTATCTGGCCGAACGGACATCGGGCACCTCGGTGCTCGGCATCGAACCCGCGGGTGCGGCGGCGATGATCGCCGCGCTGGCCGCCGGCGGGCCGGTGACCCTGAATTCCGTCGACCAGTTCGTCGACGGTGCGGCGGTGAACCGGGCGGGTGAGTTGACGTACGCGGCGCTGGCCGCCGCAGGGGACATGGTGTCGATCACCACGGTCGACGAGGGCGCGGTGTGCACGGCGATGCTCGACCTGTACCAGAACGAAGGCATCATCGCCGAACCTGCGGGCGCGCTGTCGGTCGCGGGGTTGATGGAGGCCGAGATCGAACCCGGATCCACCGTGGTGTGCGTGGTGTCCGGGGGCAACAACGACGTGTCGCGCTACGGGGAGGTGCTCGAGCGTTCACTGGTGCACCTCGGCCTAAAACACTATTTCCTCGTGGACTTTCCGCAGGAGCCCGGCGCGCTGCGGCGTTTCCTCGACGGCGTGCTGGGGCCGGGCGACGACATCACGCTGTTCGAGTACGTCAAGCGCAACAACCGCGAGACCGGTGAGGCGCTGGTCGGTATCGAGCTCAGCTCGGCGGCCGACCTCGAAGGGCTGCTGGAGCGGATGGCGGCCTCCGATATGCACGTGGAGGCGCTCGAACCCGGTTCGCCGGCATACCGTTTCCTGCTCTAGTCACACCGCGGCGTCCACGCGAGGCTCCACAAGCACGAGCGACTCGTCGTGCGCACGGAAGATCGGCTCGAGCGCAACCTCGTGGGCGGCAGCGGCTTCGGTCAACAGCGCCGACCACCGCCGGTCCAGGTGCGAGACCGGCCCGATGCCCGGCCGTGTCAACAGCAGTGCCACCGTGGTGCCCTGTGGAAAGTCGAGCAGGACGTCAGACACCCCGGATATGACCAATTCGGCGAGTTCCGGGTTGGCCCCCGAGCCCAGCGGAATCTGGCTGTACGCCTTGATCATGCACTGGTCGGGACCGACGAAGCCGACCCACAGCAACCGCTGGCCGAATCCGAGCGGCCCCATCAGGGCGCGCCATCGTTGGCATAGGTCGGCGGTCGAGTGGATCGGGTCGGTTGCGGTTTCGATGGGCGGCGGGGGATAGCAGTCGGTCATACCGCCGAGCATCACCCGCGCTCGACGAATTGCGCCAATCAGTTATCCACAGGGTCGTCGCCTGTGGACAGCGACTTGACAACCACGAACGAATGACCCGGCAGCCGGGTGGCTTCCGCGCCGACCGTCGGATCGTCCGAGGCCAGCACCACCTCGCCGGTGACCGGGACGTCGACGGCTTCGATGCCGAGATTGCACGCCACCGCGAACGCGCCGCGGTGCATCACGATCCACCGCTGCGCCTCGTCGTACTCGATCCGCAGGTGGTCCAGCCACGGGTCGGTGAAATCGGAGTGGTTGTCACGCAACGCGATCAGCTGCCGGTAGAGGTCGAGCAGCCGGGCATGGTCGCCGTCGTCGACTTCGTCCCAGTTGAGTTTGGACCGCAGAAACGTCCCGGGGTCCTGCGGGTCGGGGATCTCGTCGGCGTTCCAGCCGTGCTCGGCGAACTCGCGTTTGCGCCCCTCGGCGGTGGCCCTGGCCAACTCCGGCTCCGGATGGGAGCTGAAGAACTGAAACGGCGACGACGAACCCCATTCCTCGCCCATGAACATCATTGCCGTGTAGGGGGATCCGAGTACCAGCGCCGCCTTGACCGCGAGTTGGCCGGTCGTCAGGTTCTGCGACGGTCGGTCACCGACCGCCCGGTTGCCCACCTGGTCGTGGGTCAGCGTGTAGGCCAGCAGTCGGGTCGCCGGAATTGTCGACGTGTCCAACGGCCGGCCGTGGCGGCGGTGCCGGAACGAGGAGTAGGTCCCCGCGTGGAAGTAGCCGTTCTTCAGTGTGGCAGCCAGCGCGTCCAGCGATCCGAAATCGCCGTAGTAGCCCTGACGTTCACCTGATACCGCGGCGTGGATGGCGTGATGGATGTCGTCGTCCCACTGGGCGGTCATCCCGTAGCCGCCGCGGTCACGCGGCGTGATCAGCCGCGGGTCGTTGAGGTCGCTTTCGGCGATCAGCGACAGTGGGCGACCCAACTCCGCTGCCAGCGCGTCGGTTTCGGCGGACAGTTCCTCGAGGATGTGGATGGCGGTGGTGTCCACCAGCGCATGCACGGCGTCCAAGCGCAGCCCGTCAGCGTGGAAGTCCCGCATCCACCGCAGCGCGCAGTCGAGGATGTAGCGGCGCACTTCGTCGGCGTCGGGGCCGGAGATGTTGATGGACTCGCCCCACGGGTTGCTGCCCGACGACAGGTAGGGCCCGAACCGCGGCAGGTAGTTCCCGGACGGACCGAGGTGGTTGAAGACGGCGTCGATCAGCACGCTCAGGCCGCGCGCGTGGCAGGCGTCGATGAGGCGGACCAGCCCGTCGGGTCCGCCGTACGGTTCGTGCACCGCGTACCACAGCACACCGTCGTAGCCCCACCCGTGTGTCCCGCCGAACGCGTTCACCGGCATCAACTCGACGAAGTCGACCCCCAGGTCGACCAGGTAGTCCAGTTTTTCGATCGCGGCGTCGAACGTGCCCTCGCCAGTGAAGGTGCCGACGTGCAGCTCGTAGATCACCTGACCCTCGATCGAGCGGCCCGTCCACCCGTCGTCCGTCCACACCGACGGATCCGGCTGCCACAGTTGCGATCTGTCGTGCACACCGTCCGGTTGGCGGGCGGAGCGCGGGTCGGGCAGCACGGTGTCGTCGAAACCAGCACCGTCGTCGAGAACGAAGCCGTAGCGGGCGTCCGGGCGGGCGGTCACCTCGGCACGCCACCAGCCGTCGTCGCCGCGGTCCATGTCGTAGCGGGTGCCGTCGACGTCGAGACGGACCCGCTCGGGCACCGGCGCCCAGACCGCGAACTCAACCATCGATCTGCTCCAGCAAGGCCACCGGCAGGTCGGCGAACAGCTCAGCGGCCAACACGTCGCCACGGTGCCGGACACCCGAGAGCCGGTCTGCCCATATCCCCGCTGGCAGCGTCAATGACGTGTCGCCCCAGCCGGTTTCGGACAGTCGCACGGAGTGGCGGGTCACTGCGGTCAGCACGTCACAACCGCGCAGGAAGCCCAACAGGTGCTCGGCGGCGGGTCCGTCGGCCAGCATCGGACGGTAGCCGCCCTCAGAAAACGTATCCGGGCGCTCCCGCCGCAGCGCCAGCGCCGCCGCCACCACCCGCAGCTTCGGATGTCGCATCGCGTGCAACGCGTCGCGGCGCACCGAATAGTCGACGGGCCTGCGGTTGTCGGGGTCGACGAGGCTGTCCTCCCACAGTTCGGTGCCCTGGTAGACGTCGGGAACACCGGGCACAGTGAGGCCCAGTAGCTTCTGGCCCAGCGCGTCGCTGTGCGCGTGCGCGTCGAGGCGGGCCACCAGCGACGTCATCTCGGACGCCACCGGCCCGTCGAACACCGCGTCGAGCCACGCGTGCACCGTGGACTCGAAGTCGCTGTCGGGATCGTTCCAGGTGGTGTGCACCGCGGCTTCGCGGATTGCCTTCTCGGCGTAGCCGTGCACTCGCTGCCGCAGGGTGTCGGTGATGTCCCCGTCGGCTGGCCATACGCCGAACAGGTTCTGCCACAGGAAAAGACCGGTGGCCGCATCCGGCGGCGGGGTGGACAGGCCCCATTTGCCGGTCAGCTCCGCCCACAGCGCAGGGACCTGGGACAGCACCCCGATCCTGGCGCGCACATCCTCACCGCGTTTGGTGTCGTGGGTGGTCAGACCGACCATCGCGGCCGGCCATATCCGCGCACGCACCGCCGCCCGTTGATGAAACTCCGCGACGCTGACCCCGAACAGGTGCGGTTCCGAGCCGACCTCGTTGAGCGAGACCAACCGCGCGTCGCGGTAGAACAGGCAGTCCTCCATGGACTTCGCCGTCGCGGCACCGCACAGCTGCTGTAACCGGACGTCGACTTCCGGGCGCGCAGCCAACGCCGCAGCGACCAGCGCTAGCGGGGCCGCCAGATCCGGTCGCACGGTAGCGGTTTGGGCGAACGCGATGGGCAGCACTGCCGACAACGACCGGTAATCGGATCGGTAGACGCCGACGCGGCTGAGCAACGCAGCGATCGCCGCGGGCAGATCGTCGTGGTCGGCGCCGGTGGCGGCCACGACGGTGCGGCGCAACCGGGCCAGCTCGCTGGCCAGGGTCTCGGTCACGGCCTCGGACTTGAGGTTTCGGGCCAGCTCCGGCATCGAGCTGTAGGGCACGCCGGCGGAGTCGAACAGGTTGGTCAGCGGCTGCTCACCGCCGGAATCGAGGAACACACCACCGATTTCGCGCATCACGTCGTATCCGGTGGTGCCTGCGATCGGCAGCGTCGGTTCCAGCGGCTCGTCGGGCGCCAGGATCTTCTCGACGACGATCCACGCATCCGGTCCGGTGAGCTCACGCAACCACGCCAGGTATCCCGTGGGGTCCGACAGCCCGTCGGGGTGGTCGATGCGCACCCCGTCGACCAGGCCCGCGTCGAACCAGCGTTTGACCTCGACATGGGTGGCGTCGAACACCGCCCGGTCCTCCTGACGGAGTCCGGCCAGTGAGGTGATCGAGAAGAAGCGGCGGTAGCCGCAGATGCCGTTTCGCCACCCGATGAGACGGTAGTGCTGCCGCTCATGGACTTCGGCGCCCGATCCGTCACCGGTCCCGGGGGCGATCGGGTACACCAGATCGCCGAGGCGCAGCACGTCACCGTCGACCTGCAGATCAACGACGTCGTCGTCGGAACCCAGCACCGGAAGCACGACCCGCCCGTCGCCTAGCTCCCAGTCGATATCGAAGAACGAGCTGTACGCGGAATCACGGCCGTTTTTGAGCACATCCCACCACCACGGGTTCTGCTCGGGCCGCTCGACGCCGACGTGGTTGGGCACGATGTCAACGATCAGCCCCATGCCGCGTGCCCGCGCCGCCTGCGACAGCCGCGCCAACCCCTGCGGTCCGCCCAACGCCGCCGACACCGTCGTGGGGTCGGTGACGTCGTAGCCGTGGCTGGACCCCTCGGCGGCCGTCAGGATCGGCGACAGGTACAGGTGTGAAACACCCAGCGACGCAAGGTAATCGAGCTGAGCTTCGGCGTCGGCGAAGGTGAAGCAGTCGCCGCGCATCTGCAGCCGATACGTCGAAAGCACCCGGGACGGCATACGCTAGGCGGTCTTACGCATCACCAGCAGGGACCGCGCCTGCAGGGAGATCTTCTCGCCCGCTCCGACCACCAGATCGCTGGCGCCGGTGGGATGCGCGGTGTCCAGCGCGGCGCTCCACTGAGCGGCGTAGTACCCCGTCGGTGCGACGAAGTCCTGCGGTTGGTCGTAGGCGTTGAAACACAGCAGAAACGAATCGTCGACCACACGTTGACCGCGCGCATCCGGTGTCGTGATGGCATCCCCGTTGAGGAACACCGCGACGCATTTGCCGAGACCGTGCTCCCAGTCCTCCAGCGTCATCTCCTCACCCGCGGGGGTCAGCCACGCGATGTCGCGGACCTGGTCGCCGGAGCGGATCGGCTTACCTTCGAAGAACCGTCGCCTGCGGAACACCGGGTGGTCGGTGCGCAACTGCACGACCTTGCGGGTGAACTCCAGTAGGTCGGCGTTTCTCTCGCACAACGACCAGTCCATCCACGAGATTTCGGAGTCCTGGCAGTAGACGTTGTTGTTGCCGCCTTGGCTGCGGCCGACCTCGTCGCCGTGCGAGATCATCGGTGTGCCCTGCGACACCATCAGCGTGCCCATGATGTTGCGCATCTGCCTGGCGCGCAGCGCCAGGATGTCGGGGTCGTCGGTCGGGCCCTCCACACCGCAGTTCCACGACCGGTTGTGGCTCTCGCCGTCGCGGTTGTCCTCGCCGTTGGCCTCGTTGTGCTTCTCGTTGTAGGACACCAGATCAGCCAGCGTGAACCCGTCGTGGCAAGTGACGAAGTTGATGCTGGCGCTCGGGCGCCTGCCGGTCTCCTCATAGAGGTCCGACGATCCGGTCAGCCGCGAGGCGAACTCACCCAGGGTTGCGGGCTCGCCCCGCCAGTAGTCACGCACAGTGTCGCGATACTTCCCGTTCCACTCGGTCCACAAACCTGGGAAGTTGCCCACCTGGTAGCCGCCCTCGCCGACGTCCCACGGTTCGGCGATCAGCTTGACCTGGCTGACCACCGGATCCTGTTGCACCAAGTCGAAAAACGCGCTCAGGCGGTCGACGTCGTAGAACTCCCGGGCCAGGCTGGCGGCCAGGTCGAAACGGAAGCCGTCGACGTGCATCTCCAGCACCCAGTAGCGCAGCGAGTCCATGATCAACTGCAGCGTGTGCGGGTTGCGGGCGTTGAGGCTGTTGCCGGTGCCGGTGAAGTCCTTGTAGAACCTCAGGTCGTCGTCATCGAGGCGGTAGTAAGCGGTGTTGTCGATGCCCCGGAAGTTCAGCGTGGGGCCCAGGTGGTTGCCTTCGGCCGTGTGGTTGTAGACCACGTCGAGGATGACCTCGATCCCGGCTTCGTGAAACGCGCGGACCATGGCCTTGAACTCGGCGACCGCGCCGCCGGCATGTTTGTTCGCTGCGTATTCGTAGTGCGGGGCGAAGAAGCCGAACGTGTTGTAGCCCCAATAGTTTCGCAGACCCAAGTCGATCAGCCGGTGATCGTGGAGGAACTGGTGCACGGGCATCAGCTCGATCGCGGTGACGTTGAGCGACTTGAGGTGGTCGATGATGACCGGATGCGCCAGGCCGGCGTAGGTGCCGCGCAGCTCCTCGGGAATGCCGGGATGGGTCTGGGTCATGCCCTTGACATGCGCCTCATAGATCACCGTCTCGTGGTACGGGGTACGTGGTGCGCGATCCGACGCCCAATCGAAGTAGGGGTTGATCACCACGCTGGTCATGGTGTGGCCCAGGGAGTCGACCTGCGGAGGCACGCCGCCGGACGCCGGGTCCTCGGCGTCGAGGTCATAGGAGTACAGCGCCTGCGAGAAGGCGAAGTTGCCGTGGAAGGACTTGCCGTACGGGTCCAGCAGCAGCTTGCTCGGATCGCAGCGGTGGCCTGCCGCGGGGTCCCACGGCCCGTGCACCCGATAGCCGTAGCGCTGCCCCGGCACGACGGTGGGCAGGTAGCAGTGCCACACGTAGCCGTCGACTTCGTCGAGTGCGATGCGCTGTTCGGTGCCGTCCTTGGCGATCAGACACAGTTCGACCTTCTCGGCCACTTCCGAGAACAGCGAGAAGTTCGTACCGCCACCGTCGTAGGTGGCGCCCAACGGGTAAGGCGCACCGGGCCATACGGTCAATACCGGTGCGCGTCCTGATGTCATCAATCAACCCACCAGCCGGTGGCGGCGGCCATCTGACGACCGAGTTCGGCCGTCATCGTGCGCATGTAGGTGCTGGAGATGTGGTGCGCGTCGTGGTAGACGAGCACATTGCCTTCCACCACGCGGCAGATGTCCTTGCGGCACACCGCATCGCTCATGTCCAGCGGGCGCAGGTTCGGGAATCGCGCGAGGTAGTTGCGCGTGGGGTTGCGCGACGACAGCACGTCGGACCGTTTGATCCCGCACGACGTGGCGTCGCCGCCGTTGGCGATGCAGTCGGCGGCCAGATACGGCTTGTTGTTGCGCACCAGCCAGGGGGTGTCCCGCATAGCCAGCACGGGAATACCGTTGTCGGCGAACGCCTGCCAGATGCCGAGATAGAAGCTCGGCATCACGTCACCGGGTTTGATGTTCCACGGCCGGGTGGATGTGGTGAATACGTAGTCGGGCCGATCGGCGATGAGCTGCGGCAGCACCCGCTCATTCCATTGGCGACATTTCGGGTACGGCCGGTTGTTGCCCATCACCCTCGGCATCTTCTCGGTGCTCAACGGGCAACCCATCTTCAGATAGGTGACGACCTTGAAATGGTGCAGGCGGCCGAGCAGGTCGAGGGCGGTGATCCAGTGCTCGGCGTGCGATCCGCCGGCCAGCGCGATGGTGCGGATGGCGTCTTTGTCGCCGTAGGTGCAGTTGATGATGTCGACGTCGTCGAAGTCGCTGATGCAGCCGTCGGTGGTGGTCTGCGGGATGTCGTTCTTGGCCTCCAGCACCGTCGGGCGCATCGGCAGCTTGGGCACCCGAACCTTCTCGACCAGCGCGCGGGCACCGGGATAATCGCGTGACGAAAGACCGGCCAGCTCTTTGCCGCTCGCGCGTTCGACGATGATGTGCTCCCGCCACGTGAACGATGTCGCGGTCAACGCGACCCCCAGCAGCGCGACCATCGAGCCCAGCACCATCGTCGGCCGTCGCAGCCGGATCCGCAGCGGCACCACAGGCGCCGACGACGCCTGAGCGCGGTAACGCAGCGGGTTCTCCACGTACTTGGTGGTCAGCCAGGCCAGCACACAGGAGACCAGCAGCACGCCGGCACCCTCGAGGAAGCCGGCACTGTTGTGCCCGGTGTAGGCCAGCCAGAAGATCAGCAGCGGCCAGTGCCACAGGTACAGCGAGTACGCCATCGATCCGAGCGAGACGAACGGCGCCGACGCCAGCAACCGGTTGGGCGCGGGCATCCGGCCACCGGTGTGTGGATCGGCCGCCCGGTTCGCCGCCGACAGGATCAGCAGGACCGTCGCGCCCACCGGCACCAGCGCCCACGGGCCGGGGAACTCGTTGACCCCGTCGATCAGCGCGCCGCAGGACAGGATCGCGGCCAATGCCACCACCGCGACCGTCGTGCGCAACCACATCGGCCAGCGCACGTAGGGCACCAGCGCGCCGACCAACGCACCGAGCAGCAATTCCCACGCCCGCGCGAAGCTGTTGTAGTAGGCGGCCGACTGATCGGCGTTGTGGGCGAAGATCGCGTAAACGAACGACGCGACGGTCAGCGCGGTCAGCAGCGCGACGAACACGGCCCGCATATGCCGCCCGAGGATGCGACGGAACAGGTACGCGAACCCGAAGATCAGGATCAAAAACGCGATGTAGAACTGGCCCTGCACCGACATCGACCAGATGTGCTGCAGCGGGCTGACGGCTTCACCGGCGCGTAGGTAGTCCGCCGCGGAGGTGGCCAACTCCCAGTTCTGGTAGTAGCCGAGGCTGGCCAGGCTCTGGGAAGCGAAGGCTTCCCAACGGGTTTCGGGTTGGATGAGGATCGTCAGCACTGCCGACGCCGCGAGCACCACCACCATCGCCGGCAGCAACCGCCGCACCAGCCGCGTCACCTCCGGCACCGGCGACAGCGACGCCCCCGGTTTCATCGCCGCGCGCAGCAGCTTTCCGCCGAAGAAGAATCCCGACAGCGCAAGAAACACGTCCACGCCGCCGGAGACCCGCCCGAACCACACGTGAAAGACCGCGACCAGAAGGATCGCGATGCCACGCAGACCGTCGAGGTCGTGCCGGTAGAACCCCGATGCGCGCGCACTCGTGTTCGCCGTATTGGCGCGCGAGGACTGTCCCGGTCCGGTGGCAGACGCCGGCCGGGGAGGGGCGAGGGTCATCATGGTTGACCGATAATCTACCTAAGGTGCCGAAAATGACGCCTGCCGAGATCATCGCGGTCGACGCCGCGCACGTCTGGCATCCGTACAGCAGGATCGGTGCGGGCGCACAGGCTCCGGTCGTCGCCGTTGGCGCGCGCGGCGCCTGGTTGACGCTGCACCACCGCGGCCGCGACGTCGAGGTGCTCGACGCGATGGCGTCGTGGTGGACCGCCGTCCACGGCCACGGTCACCCGGTGCTGGACGCGGCGATCACCGAGCAGCTCGCCACCATGAACCACGTCATGTTCGGCGGGCTGACCCACGAACCCGCCGCGCGGCTCGCCCAGCTGCTGGTCGAGCTGACACCCGACGGGCTGGACACCGTGTTCTTCAGCGACTCCGGGTCGGTGTCGGTGGAGGTGGCGGCGAAGATGGCGCTGCAGTATTGGCGCAGCATGGGCCGCGCTGCCAAGCACCGGCTGATGACCTGGCGTGGCGGATATCACGGCGACACCTTCACGCCGATGAGCGTCTGCGACCCCGACGGCGGCATGCACCAGCTGTGGACCGATGTGCTCACCCGGCAGGTGTTCGCGCCGCAGGTGCCGTCGGACTACGACCCCGCCTACAGCGAGGTGTTCGAGAAGCAGCTTGCGGGCCACGCCGATGAACTGGCGGCCGTCATCGTCGAACCCGTGGTCCAGGGCGCAGGCGGCATGCGATTCCATGACCCGCGCTATCTGAGCGACCTTCGCGAGATGTGCCGTCGCCACCACGTGCTGTTGATCTTCGACGAGATCGCCACCGGCTTCGGCCGCACCGGCGAACTGTTCGCCGCCGACCACGCTGGGATCACCCCCGACATCATGTGCGTCGGCAAGGCGCTGACGGGCGGTTACATCACGCTGGCGGCCACGCTGTGCACCCGCGAAGTGGCGCAGACGATCGGCGGCTCCGAACCCGGCGCGCTGATGCACGGCCCGACGTTCATGGCCAACGCGCTGGCGTGCGCGGTCGGGGTGGCGTCGGTGGAACTTCTCCGCGACGACGACTGGCGGGCGCGCGTGGGCGCCATCGAGGACGGCCTGCGTTCGGGGCTGGCGCCCGCCGCGACGCTGCCCGGCGTCGCCGACGTCAGGGTGCTGGGCGCGATCGGCGTCATCGAGATGGAAAGCCCCGTGGATCTGGAGGTGGCCACGCCCGTCGCGATCGAGCACGGGGTGTGGCTGCGTCCGTTTCGCAACCTCATCTACGTCATGCCGCCCTACATTTGCACGCCCGAGGAGATCGCGCAGATCTGCTCGGCGATGCTCGCCGTCGCCCGTGCACTAACCTGAACGGTGTTCAATGGTCGGCTCGCCGACGTCTTCAAGTCCCGGGAGGTGCTCAGGTGACGCGCGCAGGTCTATCCCCGCTGGCGTGGCTCGACGACGTCGAGCAGCAGCGCCGCGAGGCCGGGCTGCGGCGGTCGCTGCGCGCCCGAGCACCCGTCGGCACCGAACTGGACCTGGCGTCCAACGACTACCTCGGCCTGTCCCAGCACCCCGACGTCATCGAAGGCGGGGTGGCCGCACTGCGCACCTGGGGCGCCGGATCCACCGGCTCGCGGCTGGTCACCGGCAACACCGAACTGCACGAAGGCTTCGAGCAGGCGCTCGCCGACTTCGTCGGTGCCGAATCGGCCCTGGTGTTCTCCTCGGGCTACACCGCCAACATCGGCGCGGTGGTCTCGCTGTCCGGGGCCGGGTCGCTAGTGGTATCCGATGCGCTGACGCATGCCTCTTTGGTCGACGCCTGCCGGCTCTCGCGGGCCAGGGTGGCGGTCACCCCGCACCGTGACGTCGACGCGGTGGAGGCGGTGCTGACCGGCCGCGACGAGCAGCGCGCGGTGGTGGTCACCGACTCGGTGTTCTCCGCCGACGGTGTGCTGGCCCCGCTGCGGGCGCTGCACGACGTCTGCCGGCGGCACGGCGCGCTGCTGATCGTCGACGAAGCGCACGGGCTGGGGGTGCGCGGCACCGGCGGACGCGGACTGCTGCACGAGGTCGGGTTGGCCGGTGCGCCCGACATCGTGATGACGACGACGCTGTCGAAGGCCCTCGGCAGCCAGGGCGGCGTCGTGCTCGGACCCGCCGCGGTGCGCGACCATCTCATCGACGCGGCGCGGCCGTTCATCTTCGACACCGGCCTGGCGCCCGCGGCCGTCGGGGCGGCGTGGGCGGCGCTGAACGTGTTGATCGCCGAGCCGCAGCGCGCCGACGACGTGCTCGCCCACGCGCAGACGCTGGCGTCGGTGTGCGGCGTGCCGACACGACCGGACTCGGCCGTGGTGTCGGTGGTCCTCGGTGAGCCGGAAGTGGCGTTGGCCGCCGCGGTGGCATGTCTGGACCGCGGGGTGCGGGTCGGCTGTTTTCGCCCGCCGACGGTGCCCGCGGGCACCTCGCGGCTGCGGCTGACGGCCAGGGCGTCGCTCACGGAGCACGAGATTGCGTTGGCGCGTGAGGTTTTGGCCGACGTGCTCGCACAAGCCCGCCGGTGAGCACGCTCGTCATCACCGGGACCGACACCGGCGTCGGAAAGACGGTGGCGACCGCGGCGCTGGCGTGTTCGGCGCGGTTGGCCGGTATCGACGTGGCGGTGTGCAAGCCCGTGCAGACCGGAAGCCGCCGCGACGACGATCTCGCCGACGTGGGCCGGCTGTCCGGGGTGACCGCGCTGCACGGCGGCTGGCGTTATCCGGAACCGTTGGCGCCGCGCGCGGCTGCACAGCGGGCGGCCATGGCGCTGCCCAGCCGCGCGGAACTTTTGGCGTCGGTGCGCGGTGTCGGTGCGCAGTTGGTGCTCGTCGAAGGGGCAGGCGGGCTGCTCGTCGAGCTGGGGGACGACGGAGTCACGTTGCGCGACGTCGCGGCAGATCTCGGCGCGCAGGTGCTCGTCGTCGTCGCTGCCGGGCTCGGTACCCTCAACCACACCGCGTTGACTCTGGAAGCCCTTGCTGCGCAACATGTTTCATGTGCTGGTCTGGTGATCGGCGCGTGGCCGCCAGATCCCGGTACCGCCGAGGAGGGCAACCGTGAGGCGCTGGCGGGGCTGGCGCCGCTGCGCGGTGTGCTGCGCTCTGGCGCGGGGACGATGAGCGCGTCGCAGTTCGAGGCCATGAGCGCGAACGCTTTCGACGCCGACTGGGTCAAAAGCCTGGTTTAGCCATGGTGCATTCCGTTGAGCTGGTGTTCGACGCCGACACCGAGGCAACGATCCGCAGCATCTGGGATCAACTGCGCGAAGCCGACATTCCCAGCCAGGCGCCGGCGAGCAGACCACACGCGACGCTGGTCGTCGCCGAGCGCATCGATCCTGAGGTCGACGCGCTGTTGGCGCCGGTGGCCGCGCGGCTGCCGATGCCGGTGCGGATCGGCGCACCGTTGCTGTTCGGGCGAGCGAAGCTGATCCTGACCCGTCTGCTCGTGCCCACCGTCGGGCTGCTCGAAATGCACGCCGAGGTGTACCAACTGGCGCTACCGCATGTACACCCCGCGCCGATGGCCAACTCGCTTCCTGGGCAGTGGACCCCGCACACCACGCTGGCGCGGCGGGTCGTGCCTGCCCAGATGGGTCGCGCGGTTCGGATCGCGGGGAAACCCGCCGAGATCGAGGGCACCATCGTCGGACTGCGCCGCTGGGTCGGCGAGACCAAGCGCGAATTCGCGATCTGAGGAGTCTGCGTCCTCCGATCGCGGGAGCCGACATTCATCCCCCTAATCAGTCGATCAGCGGAGTGAATTCCTGTCCGTAGCTCGGCACGCTGATGGCAGCGGAAAAATCAGCAATCCTTATCCGGCAGGAGAAACCATGAATTCACGACATTCGACGAAGCGCGCCGCGCGCTGGGCCCTCGCAGCGGTGGCCGCAGCCGCGGCCGCGGGCGCGGCGCAGTTCATCTCGACGGCCATCGCCGCCGCCGACGACAGCACCGATCCGGGTTCGGAAACGTTCGCCTCGAGCGACTTCGACATGACGCCCATCGATCCGCCGTCTGCGACGTTCACCCCGTCTGAGCAGTCGACAGGCGACTTCACCGGTGGCTCCGGTGATCTCGTCGGCGTGCCGAACGGACCGATCAGCGTCGGGAGGGCTCCGTTTACGTTTACCGAGCCGGAAGTCGTCGTGTGGTTCGAGGACCCTGGTGCAGATTCCGGTCCTGGCGTGGCACCCAACCTGGGCGAGTTTTATGAGGTGCTTCCAGACGACGCGGGCTGGTGAGCTTCGCGCACGAGCTCACGTTCGGCGGCGATACCGTTCAGCAGCAGGCGCAACCCGAACGCAAAGCGTGCGTCGGCGTCGTCGCTCAGCACCGACTGCTCGTCGGGCAACTCGGCGCCTGCGGCGTCCCACTGCAACCGCGACTGTTCGTCGACGGTGAAGCCCAGCACGTAGTAGACGACCGTGCGAGCGGCCAGTTCGGCGTGCGTGCCGTCTAGGCCGGCTTCGGCCGCCGCGGCGGCGAGCGACGCCAGAACTTGCTTCATCGCCTCCGACTGACCCGCGGCGAAACTGGCCGACACCAACTCGGCACCGTCGGTATGCGACAGCAGGGCATTCCGCAGCCGGGTGCATACATCGACGACGTCCACGGCAGCAGACACCCCGTCGAGAATCCCGTCGGCCACCGCGCCCAGCAGCTCCTGCTTGTTCGCGAAATGCCAGTACAGCGCGCCGGGGGAGACCTCGAGCTCGCGGGCCAGCCGGCGCATCGTCAGGTCGGCGAGCCCGTAGTTGTCCAGCAGGGCGGCGGCGGCCGCCACCACGTCGCGTTTGGTCAGCTGCACGCCCGTACCCTAACCTGAACAGCGTTCAATTGTCGGCTCGCCGACGTGTTCAAGAAACAGGAGGAGCCCACCGGTGAACGACATTCTGGTTCAGGCGCGCGAACAGGTGCTCGAGCGCGGCGAAGGCCTCGACCAGGACCAGACGTTGCAGGTGCTGCAGCTTCCCGACGACCGGCTCGACGACCTGCTAGCCCTGGCCCACGACGTGCGGATGCGCTGGTGCGGACCCGACGTCGAGGTCGAGGGCATCATCAGCCTCAAGACCGGCGGCTGCCCGGAGGACTGCCACTTCTGTTCGCAGTCAGGACTTTTCGCGTCACCGGTGCGCAGCGCGTGGCTGGATGTGCCGAGCCTGGTGGAGGCGGCCAAGCAGACCGCCAAGACCGGTGCGACGGAGTTCTGCATCGTGGCCGCGGTGCGCGGTCCCGACGAGCGGTTGCTGGCTCAGGTCGCGGCGGGTATCGAGGCGATCCGCAACGAGGTCGACATCCAGATCGCCTGCTCGCTGGGCATGCTCACCAAGGACCAGGTCGATCAGCTCGCCGAGATGGGCGTGCACCGCTACAACCACAACCTCGAGACCGCCCGGTCGCACTTTCCCAACGTCGTCACCACCCACACTTGGGAAGAGCGGTGGGACACGCTGCAGATGGTGCACGACGCCGGCATGGAGGTCTGCTGCGGCGGCATCCTCGGCATGGGCGAAACCCTCGAGCAGCGCGCCGAGTTCGCCGCCAACCTCGCCGAACTCGACCCGCACGAGGTGCCGCTGAACTTCCTCAACCCACGGCCGGGCACCCCGTTTGGAGATCTGGACGTGCTGCCCGCGTCGGAGGCGCTCAAGGCCGTCGCCGCGTTCCGGCTCGCGCTGCCGCGCACCATGCTGCGTTTCGCGGGGGGCCGCGAGATCACGCTGGGCGATCTGGGCGCCAAGAAGGGCATCCTCGGCGGCATCAACGCCGTCATCGTCG
Organism: Mycolicibacterium sp. XJ2546; assembly: GCF_053483195.1. Taxonomy (NCBI): domain Bacteria; kingdom Bacillati; phylum Actinomycetota; class Actinomycetes; order Mycobacteriales; family Mycobacteriaceae; genus Mycobacterium; species Mycolicibacterium sp. XJ2546. The sequence continues at coordinate 91,395 of NZ_JBEFRW010000009.1, forward strand.
GCAATTACCTGACCACGTTGGGCCGCCCGGCCGAGTCCGACCTGGAACTGCTCGACGATCTGCAGATGCCGATCAAGGCGCTCAACGCCACCCTGTAAGACTTCTTGGATGGCGTTCAACGTCTACACCGGCGAACCCGACGGCACCATGGTGCCGACCGCGGCCCAGCTTGGGCTGGAACCGCCCCGGTACTGCGCCGAGTGCGGTCGCCGGATGATCGTTCAGGTGCGCCCCGACGGCTGGTCGGCCAAATGTTCCCGGCACGGCGTCACCGATTCCAAGGACGTGGAGCTGCGATGAGCGCTTGCGCGAAGAGCCGAGGATTGCGATGAGCGCTTGCGCGAAGAGCCGAGGATTGCGATGAATGATGTTGGTGCACCCCGTATTTCACGTCGTCGCGCGGCGGTGATCATCGTCGCCGGGCTGACGTTGGCCGGTGTGGCGGTCGGGGCGCTCTGGGGCTGGCTGGCGCCGGCGATCCACGGCGTCATCGCGCTCACCAAAGACGGGGACCGCATCCGGGCCTACCTCGGCAACGAAGGCGACCATTTCTTCACCGCGGCCTTTCTGCTCCTCGGCATGACCAGCGTCGTCGCGGTGGTGGCCGCAGTGTTGGTCTGGCAGTGGCGCGCGCACCGCGGCCCGATGTTGGCAGCGGCGCTTTCGATCGGTTGCGCGGCCGCCGCTACCGTCGCCGCGGTGGTGGGTGCCGTGCTGGTGCGCATGCGCTACGGGATCATCGACGTCGCGGCGGCACCAGTCTCACCCGAGAACCGCGTCCACTATGTCGTCGAGGCGCCGCCGGTGTTCTTCGGGCATACGCCGCTGCTGATCGCCGTGACGCTGATGTTTCCCGTGGCCACCGCGGCGTTGGTGTACTCACTGATCGCCGTCGCGACCCCGCGCGACGACCTGGGGGCGTGGCCGCCGATCGACGAAGCGCCGGTCGGGTCTGCCCTCACAGCGGGCGGCGCTCCACCGTCCGCCCCGTGATCACCTTGGCGGCGATCTTCACCAACCGCGCCATCCCCACGTAGGTGATCGGGTTCAGCAGCGTCGGCCACTTGGTCCGCACCAGATGCTCGTTGACCGGCCTGCCGTCGAAGCGATCGATCAGCCAGCGCAACGCCATCGGCGCCGACATCGGGTGCAGCAGCATGTGCTCGCTGAACATGTCGCGGTGGTAGGTCACCGAGGCCCCACCAGAGATGTACATCTCGGTCAGCTCATCGATGTCGTCGACGGCCACGATCCGGTCATGCACCGCCTGCACCACCAACACCGGGGGTGTGGGCACCGCCGTGCCGAGCTTGATGCTGTCGAAGACGTTCTTGACCTCGGGCATGTCGAGGATCGCCTCGAGCGGCATATCGACCAGCTTGTCCATGTCCATACCGATCAACCGCAACACCGCGTGTGCAGTGGTCATGTTCTGCACCCGCAGCAGCATCGCCTTGCCCTCGTCGGTGGCGTGCTCCTGGATGACCCGGTCGAGGTCGGGATAGACGTGCGAGAGCGCCGCGACCACCATCGCGGGCAGCCCCGAGTACAGGCTTCCGTTGAGCCTGCGGAAGGCGTGGCCGAGATCGGCGACCGGCGAGCCCAACACGGCGCCGACGATGTTGAGCTCGGGGGCGTACTGGGCGTGCATCTCGGCCGCCCACGCCGACGCCAGACCGCCGCCCGAGTAACCCCACAGCCCGATCGGCGCGGTCGGGGCCAGGCCCAGCCGTTCGCAGCTCACCGCGGCCCGCAGGCCGTCGAGGATGCGGTAGCCCGGCTCGAACGGGGTGCCCCAGATGCCGCGCGAGCCCTCGTGGTCGGGCACCGAAACCGCCCAGCCCTCGGCCAGCGCGGCGGCGATCAGGAAGAACTCGACCTGCGCGAGCGCACCCGGCGCCACGGCCCCGCGGCGCAACGCATACGACGGAAAGCAGCGCGACGTCACCGCGTCGATCGCGCACTGGTACGACAACACCGGAACCACCGGCCGGTCCGTGCGCTCAGCAGGCACGATCACCGTGGTGACGGTCGCCTCCGGGTTTCCGTTCATGTCGGAGGTGCGGTAAAGCACCTGGGTGGCGGTGAACTTCTGCGGGATCAGGCCGAAGAAGGCCAACTCGACGTCGCGGCTGCGCAGCACGGTGCCCGGCGTCGCATGCTGAAAACCAGCCGGTGGTTCATAGAACGGGTCGTCGACAGGCAGTTTCGGGCGGCTACCACCGCGGACCAGGTCCTCGTGCGGTACGCGGCCGATCCACTCGGCACCGGTTGCCGGTGCGGCGCTGCCCAGGTCCATTCGGTCCTTTCTACCTTAAGAAAGCTTTAAGAAGCTAGCCGGGTCAGCCTGGTGGCCGAAGCGCGGCGAACTCGTCGGTTACCCGGTAGCGCGCGTCGGCGAACCTGTACAGCGCCGCGGGCCGCCCGCCGCTGCGACCGGACCGCGCCGTAGTGCCGGTGCGGGTGATGACCTTGCGTCGCTCCAGCACACGTTGCAGGTTCGTCGCGTCGACCTGGTGTCCGAGCGCCGCGTGGTAGATGTCTCGCAACGTGGACAACGCGAATTCCGTTGGCGCCAGGGCGAAGCCGATGTTGGTGTAGGACAGCTTGGCGACCAGTCGGGCGCGGGCGTGCTCGACCATGGGCCCGTGGTCGAACGCCATCTGCGGCAGCGCGCTCACCGGGTGCCAGCGGGTGTCGGGTGGCAGCTCGGGCGTCGCGGGGGAGGGCACCAGGCCGAGGAACGTCGACGCGATGGTGCGCACGCCGGGCACCCGATGGGGATCGGAGAACACCGCCAGCTGCTCGAGGTGAGCAAGTTCACGAAGATCGACTTTTTCGGCCAGTTGCCGGCGAACGGAGCTGGTCAGATCCTCGTCCACGCCCAGCCGGCCACCCGGTAACGACCACTTGCCGCGTTCGGGTGCCAGCGCCCGCTGCCATAACAGCACGTGAAGTCCCGGTTTCTCGGATTCGTCCTGCGGGTGCACACCCCGAACCTGGAACACGACGGCGAGCACTTCATGTGCGGTGTTACCATATTGCATGTTTTCGATTGTAAGTCGAAAACCCCGATACGGGATGGAGGAGACACCGTGACGGTTCTCGACCGTATGCCCGCCAACGATCTGGCCAGCCGGATCACCGACGGCGCGACCGGCTACTCCGGCGTCGACGGCGACGAGCAATGGGCCGCCGAGGTGCGTCGGTTGGCCGATCTGCGGGGCGCGACGCTGTTGGCGCACAACTACCAGCTGCCGGCGATTCAGGAGGTGGCCGACCACGTCGGCGACTCCCTGGCGCTGTCGCGCATCGCCGCCGACGCGCCCGAAGACACCATCGTGTTCTGCGGCGTGCACTTCATGGCCGAGACGGCCAAGATCCTGTCTCCGGACAAGACCGTGCTGATCCCGGACCAGCGCGCCGGCTGTTCTCTGGCCGACTCCATCAGCGCCGACGAGCTACGCGCCTGGAAAGCCGAACACCCTGGGGCCGTGGTCGTTTCCTACGTCAACACCACGGCTGCGGTGAAAGCCGAGACCGACATCTGCTGCACGTCGTCCAACGCGGTCGACGTGATCGAGTCGATTCCGGCCGACCGAGACGTGTTGTTCTGCCCCGACCAGTTTCTGGGCGCCCACGTGCGACGGGTCAGCGGCCGCGAGAACATCCACGTGTGGGCGGGTGAGTGCCACGTGCACGCCGGCATCAACGGTGATGAGCTCGCCGACCAGGCGCGCAGCCATCCGGACGCCGAACTGTTCGTCCATCCCGAATGCGGTTGCGCCACCTCCGCGTTGTACCTGGCCGGTGAGGGCGCATTTCCGCAGGACCGGGTGAAGATCCTGTCCACCGGCGGCATGCTGGAAGCCGCCCGTGAGACCGGCGCGCGGCAGGTGCTGGTGGCCACCGAGGTCGGCATGCTGCACCAGTTGCGGCGGGCCGCACCGCAAGTCGACTTCCAAGCGGTCAACGACCGGGCGTCGTGCAAGTTCATGAAGATGATCACGCCTGCCGCCCTGTTGCGTTGCCTGCTGGAGGGCAAGGACGAGGTCGACGTCGACCCGGAGACGGCGCGGCTGGCGCGGGCCAGCGTGCAGCGGATGATCGAGATCGGCCGGCCCGGCGGCGGCGAATGACGCGTCCCGCGGCCTGCGGCGGGTCGGGCCCCTGGGCGGGCCACTGGCAGCAGCGCGCTGACGTCGTTGTGATCGGCACCGGGGTCGCCGGGCTGGTCGCGGGTCTGGCCGCGCACCGGCTCGGCCGCAAAGTGGTGGTGCTGAGCAAGACTGGCCAGTTGTGGGGGACCACCGCAACCTATTTCGCGCAGGGCGGTATCGCCGTGGTGTTACCGGACGCGCTGCGCGAGGACGGGGATTCGGTCGAGGCGCACGTCGCCGACACACTGGCCGCCGGTGCGGGCCTGTGCGACCCCGAGGCGGTGCGCTCGATCGTGGCGGACGGCTATCGGGCCGTCAGCGACCTGGTCGGCGACGGTGCCCGATTCGACGAAGCTGTGCCGGGGCGGTGGTCGTTGACCCGGGAAGGGGGCCATTCACGCAGGCGGATCATCCACGCGGGGGGAGACGCGACCGGCGCGGAGGTGCAGCGGGCACTCAACGGCGCGGCCGCGGTCCTGGACATCCGACACAACCATGTGGCCGTCGAACTGCTCTGCGATGACGATGCGGTCACCGGGGTGCTGGTGCTCAGCGACGACGGTCCCGGCGTCCTGCACACACCATCGGTGATCCTGGCGACCGGCGGACTGGGCCATCTGTACTCGGCGACCACCAACCCTGCCGGGTCGACCAGTGACGGTGTGGCGCTGGCGATGTGGGCGGGGCTGCCAATCGGCGACCTGGAGTTTGTGCAGTTCCATCCGACCATGCTGTTCGACCGAAACGCCGGCGGTCGACGTCCGCTGATCACCGAGGCGGTCCGCGGCGAAGGCGCTGTTCTGATTGACTCCCAAGGGATTTCGGTCACCGAGGGCGTGCACCCGATGGGGGATCTGGCTCCGCGCGACGTGGTCGCCGGTGCCATCCACGCCCGGCTGGAGGCCACCGGCGACGAGTGTGTGTATCTGGACGCTCGGCGGATCGCCAACTTCACCACCCGGTTTCCGACCGTCACCGCCGCCTGCCGGGCCGCCGGTATCGACCCCACCGTTGAGCCCATTCCGGTGGTTCCCGGCGCGCACTACAGCTGCGGCGGCGTCCTCACGGACGTGCACGGCCGCACCGACATCGCGGGCCTGTTCGCCGCGGGTGAGGTGGCCTGTACCGGCATGCACGGCGCGAACCGGCTGGCGTCCAACAGCCTGCTCGAGGGACTGGTGGTCGGCGGTCGCGCCGGAAACGCCGCTGCCGCACATGCTCTGACGGCCGGACCGGTGACGGCACAGCCGCCTGAGCCGGTGACACGGTGCGCACTGCGGCGCGTGGACCTGCAAGCAGCGATGTCACGCCACGCGTCGGTGATGCGCGACGCAGACGGCCTCGGCGTGCTGGCAGCGCAGCTGGAGGACGCGCCGCAGCGCGCCATCCGCTCGCGCACCGATTTCGAGGATGTCGCGCTGAGCACGACTGCGGGTGCCCTGGCCTCGGCGGCCTTGGCCCGCACCGAATCCCGCGGCTGCCACCATCGGCGTGACCATCCGGCCACCGATCCCGCGCTGACGCGCAGCCTGGTTGCCGCGGCGGCGTACTGCTGATGGAACTGACCGCCGACGAGTTGACCGAGGCGCGCCGGGTGATCGCCCGCGCGCTCGAGGAGGACCTGCGCTACGGCGCCGACGTCACCACACTAGCCACGGTTCCCGCCGATGCGACGACGACCGCGTCGATGGTCGTCCGCGAGGCGGGGGTGATCGCCGGTGTGGATGTCGCGCTGCTGGCGTTCGACGAGGTGCTCGGCGCGGACGGATACCAGGTGTCGCACCGGGCGGCCGATGGGACACGGGTGGAACCCGGCGCCGCCGTGCTGACCGTCGAGGCGCCGACTCGGGGCCTGCTGACGGCCGAACGGACGACGCTGAACCTGGTATGCCATTTGTCGGGTATCGCGACGGCCACCGCGGCGTGGGTGGATGCGGTGTCCGGGACGAAGGCCAAGATCCGCGACACCCGCAAGACGCTGCCGGGTCTTCGTGCCCTGCAGAAGTACGCGGTGCGCGTCGGCGGCGGCGTCAACCACCGCATGGGTCTGGGCGACGCAGCGTTGATCAAGGACAACCACGTGGCGGCCGCCGGTTCAGTGGTCGCCGCGCTGCGGGCCGTACGCGCGGCCGCACCGGGGCTGCCGTGTGAAGTCGAGGTTGATTCGCTCGAACAACTCGATGAAATCCTGGCCGAGGATCTCGGCGATGAAGCGCTGGTGCTTCTCGACAACTTCCCGGTGTGGCAGACGCAGATTGCCGTGCAGCGCCGCGACTCCCGTTCGCCGGCAACCAAACTCGAGTCCTCCGGCGGATTGTCGCTGGCAACCGCCGCCGAGTATGCGGGCACCGGAGTCGACTATCTGGCCGTGGGCGCGCTCACGCACTCGGTGTCGGTTCTCGACATCGGCCTGGACATCTAGGCGATATCGGCGACGAGCACACCCATTTTCTTGGCCTGCAGGCGGGCCGGAAACGGCAGGCCTTCCGCGTCGCCGCCGGCCGGCACGATCCGCGGATTGACGATGCGGATCGTACGCGAGCCGAAGACCACCTCGGCCTCGTCGGCAGCGAGCACGTTCTTCACCCAGTCCGTCTTGCCGTGGCCCAGCACGATGGCAACGGTGTTGTCCTTGCGGAACGGGGTGATGACGGTCTCATAGGTCTTCCCGGACTTGCGGCCGCGGTGGCGGATCTTGGCAAGGCCGGGCAGAAACCGCGCCATCCGTTTGACAACCGGGTTCATGTACTTGATCTGCAGGCGCTCGAACGCCGGCGGATAAACCATCGGAACGCCCGGAGCGTGGTTGGGGTGATCCTTGGCGGACATGAACGTTGAGATTACGTGACGATGCCCGCCCCACAAGGGGACGGGCATCGCCATTTTGGTGCGGTGTCAGCCGATGGGACAACTACTCATCGGAGTCGCTGCTATCCGTGCTGTCCGCGCTATCGGCGCTGTCGCTGCCATCGTTGCCGTCCGGGCCATCGCTGCCATCGTTGCCGAAGATGCCACCGGAACCGCCGTTGCCGCCGTTGCCGCCGGTCGAATCGCCACCGCTGGCATTTCCGCCGCTGGCACCGTTGCCACCGTCGGAGAAGAAGCCGCCGTTGCCGCCGTCACCACCGTTACCGCCGTTGGTGTTGCCGCCCGCGGACGTGGCGTTGCCGGCGTTGCCGCCGTTACCGCCATCGCCGACGAACCCGCCGCTGCCGCCGTCACCACCGTTGCCGCCGGCGGATGTGCCGGTGGTTGAGGTGGAGTGACCGGCGTTGCCGCCGCTGCCGCCGCCGCCGAAGAAGTCGGCGTTGCCCGCGTCGCCGGCGTCGCCGCCGGTAGCCGCGCCGGTGCCGACAGCGTTGGCGTTGCCGCCATCACCGCCGTCACCACCACCGATGGTGCCGTTGGCGCCGTCGGCGCCGGTGCCGCCAGTGGCCGTGCCGGTGCCGAGTGTCTGGGCGTCGCCGCCGTCGCCACCGGAGCCGCCGGTCCCGACGAATCCGCCCTGGCCGGCCGCGCCGCCGTTGCCACCGGTCGCATCGCCGACGAGAACGCCGAGATCGTCGCCGCCGTCGCCGCCGTTGCCGCCGTTACCGAAGAAGCCGCCGTTGCCACCGGCGCCGCCGTTCTGAGCGGGACCGATCCCGAGGAGTCCATTGGCACCGTTGCCACCGTTGCCGCCATTGCCGCCGAAGAGGCCGGCGTTGCCGCCATTGCCGGCGGGGATGAGAAGACCGTCGATCTCGGTCGGGCTGTAGCCGTCGCCACCGCTGCCGAACAGGAAACCGCCGTTGAAGCCGTCGGGGTGCAGCGCGTTGCCATCGGCGCCGTTGCCGATCATGCCGAAGGTGAACACCAACGTCAGCGGGTTGTCGAGGATGGGATTGAACAAGTTCACCGCATCGCCCGGGTTGAACGCGAGAGCCTGCGGCGCACCGCCGTCGCCGACCAAGCTGCCCCCCGCGAAATCACAGAACAGTGGGCAATCAAGCGGTGCGGCCTGGGCCGTACCGACCGAGCCGAAACCGACGAATGCCGCGGCCATGGCCCCGCCAGCCATTGCGCCGCCAACCGCGCGCCGGACGTTGGTACCTCGTGCAGCTGCGCGGTGTTTACCGACAGAAGTTGCAGTGGACATGTTTCTCCCCTTCATGAAATGGATCACGCACCCGACCCCCGCCGATTACCATTCGCGCAACCGTGGACCGATTTTCTTCAGCCCCCAACGTCTGGTCTTCACACAGCTAATCGATGAATGCCGGTTGGGAACATATTGACAGTTCTGAAGAGCAAAGGCCAGCAACTTGGCCAAATCAGATTCAGAATTTTTCGCAAACCGTTCTGACGTGCTGACACAGCCGTTGATTTCCTAGTGGTCGCTTGCTGCGCGCGACGTTGTCGAGTCTGGCGCATGAGCCTGTGGCGACTATCCGTCCCGACCTCGGTGTTACTAAAAACGCAGGTAGACACGTAGAGTCTGGACGGTCCTGCAAAGGTCTGCAACGCCAAGGGGCCCGTAGGGGTGCCCAGTCGGCCGGCGGCTGGTCCCGTCGGAGTGTTCGCTGGCGCACCCTTTCGTCGCCGGCAAGTTACGCGTCCGGTAACTAGAACCATCTAAATGTTCGTTATTTGGCTAACGGTCAAGATCAGCTACTTTCAAGCGAAACTATCTCTTCTAGCAATGCTAGCTAACTGATCTTGATAGCCAGGAAATTGGCAAATTATTCCTGCACGAGTTTGCTGAAATTGCGTCGGGCTTCGCATTTCCCGGTCAGAGAGCAACAACAGACGCCACCGGGTTCTTGCCGTATTCGTCATTTGCTGCACGCGTGACGCAGTTTCTGCGTACTCGCCGACCCAACTTCGCAGTCGAGCCGGGCGCGGTCGCTACGATCGGCCGCATGTCTGAAGCATCGGGGTCGTCAAGAAGTTTCATCGTTTCGGTCGCGGCGTTGGTCGTCGCGCTTGTCGCAGGGGGTCTCGCCGTCTGGGCGTTGATGAAGGAACCGGAGCAGCCGCCGCAGTCCACGTCGCTGTTCGCCGGCACGCCCACCGACGACCCCAAGGCCAGCATCTGCCAGACCTTCGCCGTCGTGCGCAACGGCGTACAGATCAACACCAACCTTGAACCCCCCGGCGGACCGGAAGACGTCACCGGCTCACTGGCGGTCGCGGCCAACGCCCGCCTCGCGCTCTACGACGGCGGCCAGTACTTGCTGGCCCGGCTGCAGCCCGACACCCCACAGGAGCTTGCGGACGCCGTGCGGACGTTCGCCAACCATCTGATGGACATCGGTTCGCGCTCCACCGCAGGCATCCCCAACACCGATCCCGAACAGACCGCGCGGTTGCAGGAGGCTGATGCCGCCAGCAACAAGCTCATCGAACTGTGCCAGTAAGCGCCTGCTCTAGCTGACCGCAGAGCCTTGCCGTTGCCGCGGCGATATCGATTTGGCCTGTTCTGGGACAATGGCAGGGTGAGCGCATCGTCCCCGGATACCTCCCCGGATGCCAAGGCCACCGCGATGGCCACCGCGATGGCGCGCATCGACCTGCGCGGCGCCGAACTTTCGGCTGCCCGGTTACGCTCGGCCCTGCCCAGGGGCGGTGTCGATGTCGACGCTGTGGTGCCCAAGGTCCGTCCGATCGTCGATGCGATAGCCGCACGCGGCGCTGAAGCGGCCCTGCAATACGGCGAATCGTTCGACGATGTGCGTCCCGACCGGGTACGGGTGCCGCACGAGCGTCTGCAGGCGGCGCTGGCCGAACTCGACCCCGAGGTACGCACCGCGCTCGAGGTGGCCATCGACCGTGCTCGCGCCGTGCACGCCGACCAGCGTCGCAGCGATACGACGACGACGCTGGCCCCCGGCGCGGCGGTCACCGAGCGCTGGGTGCCCGTCGAACGAGTCGGGCTGTATGTGCCGGGCGGCAACGCTGTTTACCCCTCCAGCGTGGTGATGAACGTCGTGCCGGCGCAGACGGCCGGGGTGGCTTCCCTGGTGATCGCCAGCCCGCCGCAGTCGGAGCCCGGACCCTTCCGTGGCCTGCCGCACCCCACGATCCTGGCCGCCGCCGCGCTGCTCGGGGTCGACGAGGTGTGGGCGGTCGGCGGTGCACAGGCCGTCGCGCTGCTGGCCTACGGCGGAGCGGACACCGACGGTGCCGAGTTGGCCCCCGTCGACATGATCACCGGGCCCGGAAACATCTACGTCACCGCCGCCAAGCGCATCTGCCGGTCCCAGGTCGGCATCGACGCCGAGGCGGGTCCGACCGAGATCGCGATCCTCGCCGACCACACCGCCGATCCCGCGCATGTCGCCGCGGACTTGATCAGCCAGGCCGAGCACGATGAGATGGCCGCCAGCGTGCTGGTCACCCCCGACGTGGCGCTGGCCGACGCCACCGAGCGTGCGCTTGCCACCCAGCTCGAGACCACAGTGCACCGCGCCCGGGTGACAGCCGCGCTCGGCGGCAGGCAGTCGGCGATCGTGCTCGTCGACGACCTCGACGCGGCCATCCGCACGGTCAACGCGTACGCCGCCGAGCACCTGGAGATCCAGACCGCCGACGCGCGCGCCGTCGCACAGCGAATCCGTTCGGCCGGCGCGATTTTCGTCGGGCCCTACGCACCGGTCAGCCTCGGCGACTATTGCGCGGGGTCGAACCACGTGCTGCCCACGGCAGGCTGCGCACGGCACTCCAGTGGCCTTTCGGTGCAGACTTTTCTGCGCGGCATCCACGTCGTCGACTACGACGAGACTGCGCTCAAGGACGTCTCCGGATACGTCATCACGCTGGCCGAGGCCGAAAACCTGCCCGCGCACGGCGAAGCGGTGCGGCGGAGGTTCGAAACGTGACGCTAGCCAAGAACGTCACGCTCGACGACTTGCCGCTGCGCGACGATCTGCGCGGCAAGTCGCCCTACGGGGCACCGCAGTTGGACGTTCCGGTCCGGCTCAACACGAACGAAAACCCGCATCCGCCGACCAAGGCGCTCGTCGACGACGTGACGGTTTCGGTCCACGCGGTCGCCGGCGAATTGAACCGGTATCCGGACCGCGACGCGGTCGCGCTGCGCGCCGACCTGGCCGCGTACCTCACCGTGCAGACCGGTACCGCGCTGAGCATGGAAAACCTCTGGGCCGCCAATGGGTCCAACGAGATCCTGCAGCAGCTGCTGCAGGCCTTCGGCGGCCCGGGCCGCAGGGCGATCGGTTTCGTGCCGTCCTACTCGATGCACCCGATCATCGCCGACGGCACCCAGACGACGTGGCTGGTGGCCAACCGGGCCGCCGACTTCAGCCTCGACGCCGACGCCGCCGTCGCGGCCATCAGGACGCACCGACCGGACATCGTTTTCCTCGCGAGCCCGAACAATCCGTCGGGACAGAGCATTACGCTCGACCAGCTGCGTCTGCTGCTGGAGGCCACACCGGCAGGGGTCGTCATCGTCGACGAGGCTTACGGCGAGTTCTCCTCGCAGCCCAGCGCGGTCAACCTCATCGACGACTATCCGACCAAGCTCGTCGTCACCCGCACCATGAGCAAGGCCTTCGCTTTCGCCGGCGGGCGACTCGGATATTTGGCGGCCGCGCCTGCGGTGATCGAGGCGCTGCTGCTGGTCCGGTTGCCGTATCACCTCTCGTCGATCACCCAGGCCGCCGCGCGTGCCGCGCTGCGCCACGCCGACGACACCCTCGGCAGCGTCGCCGAGCTGATCGCCGAACGTAACCGCGTGACAGCGGCGTTGGGCAGCATGGGGTTTCGCGTCATCCCCAGCGACGCCAACTTCGTGCTGTTCGGCGAGTTCGCCGACGCGCCCGCGACCTGGCAGCGCTATCTGGACGCCGGGGTGTTGATCCGCGACGTCGGCATCCCCGGATACCTGCGCTCGACCATCGGTCTGGCCGAAGAGAACGACGCGCTGCTGACCGCCAGCGCCCGAATAGGAGCATCGTGACCGAACCCGTGCGCGCGCCACGCCGCGCGAAAATCGAACGCAAGACCAAGGAATCCGACATCACCGTCGAGCTCGACCTCGACGGCTCCGGCCGCGTCGACGTGAAAACCGGCGTGCCGTTCTACGACCACATGCTCACCTCGCTGGGCAGCCATGCCAGCTTCGACCTGACCGTGCGCGCCGACGGCGACGTCGAGATCGAAGGCCACCACACCATCGAGGACACCGCGATCGTGCTGGGCCAGGCGCTGGGTCAGGCGCTGGGCGACAAGAAGGGCATTCGCCGCTTCGGCGACGCCTGGATCCCGATGGACGAAACCCTGGCCCACGCCGCCGTCGACGTCTCCGGTCGGCCCTACTGCGTGCACACCGGTGAGCCCGAGCACATGCTGCACACCACGATCGCCGGCTCAGAAGTGCCGTACCACACCGTGATCAACCGGCACGTGTTCGAGACCTTGGCTTCCAACGCCCGCATCGCGCTGCACGTGCGCACCATCTACGGCCGAGATCCGCACCACATCACCGAGGCGCAGTTCAAGGCCGTCGCCCGCGCGTTGCGTCAGGCAACCGAATACGACCCGCGGGTCAGCGGGGTGCCGTCCACCAAAGGGCTGCTATGAGCACCAAAGCACATTCGCGGCACCGCCGCGTCGTCATCCTCGACTACGGTTCGGGCAACCTGCGCTCCGCGCAACGGGCACTCGAGCGCGTCGGTGCCGACGTCACGGTGACCTCAGACACCCAGGCCGCCGAGAACGCCGACGGTCTCGTCGTTCCGGGTGTCGGCGCATTCGAAACCTGCATGACGGGGCTGCGCCGAATCGGCGGTGAGAAGGTCATCGCCGGTCGGGTGGCGGCGGGCCGCCCGGTGCTCGGGGTGTGCGTCGGCATGCAGATCCTGTTCAGCCGCGGCGTCGAGTTCGGCAACGAAAGCGAGGGCTGCTGCCAATGGCCAGGCGCGGTCGTGCGGCTCGACGCCCCGGTCATACCGCACATGGGCTGGAACGTCGTCGACGCGCCGCAGGGCACCCGGCTGTTTGACGGGCTGGACGCCGAAACCCGCTTCTACTTCGTGCACTCCTACGCCGCGCAGCAATGGGAAGGTCGGCCCGACGCGCAGTTGACGTGGGCCACCCACCACGTCCCGTTCCTGGCCGCGGTCGAGGACGGAGCGTTGTCGGCGACACAGTTTCACCCCGAGAAGAGCGGGGACGCCGGTGCCGCGTTGCTGACCAACTGGGTCAGGGGGCTAGGTTGACCGATGTGTCGAAGCGACTGATCCTCCTTCCCGCCGTAGACGTCGTCGAGGGCCGCGCGGTGCGCCTGGTACAGGGCCAGGCCGGCAGCGAAACCGAATACGGTTCGGCGCTCGACGCGGCGATGACGTGGCAACGCGACGGCGCGGAGTGGATCCACCTGGTCGATCTCGACGCGGCGTTCGGCCGCGGCAGCAACCGGGAACTGCTCGCCGAAGTGGTCGGCAAGCTCGACGTCGCGGTGGAGCTGTCCGGCGGCATCCGCGACGACGAATCGTTGGCCGCCGCGCTGGCCACCGGGTGCGCCCGCGTCAACCTCGGGACCGCCGCGCTGGAGGACCCGACGTGGTGCGCCGGCGTCGTTGCAGAACACGGCGACCGCGTCGCGGTCGGGTTGGACGTGAAGATCGACCCCTCCTCGCCTGGCGGCGCGCACCGGTTGCGCGGGCGCGGCTGGGAAACCGACGGCGGGGAGCTTTGGGAAGTGCTGGAACGCCTTGACCGCGAAGGATGTTCACGCTTCGTGGTCACCGACGTCACCAAAGACGGCACGCTCAAAGGCCCTAACCTCGAGTTGCTCGGGCAGGTCACCGAACGCACCGAGGCCCCGGTGATCGCGTCCGGCGGCGTCTCGAGCCTCGACGACCTTCGGGCCATCGCGACCCTGACCGACCGTGGCGTGGAAGGCGCGATCGTCGGCAAGGCGCTATATGCCGGGCGGTTCACGCTGCCGGAGGCGCTGGCCGCGGTGAGGTCGTAGATGGCGCTTGACACAACCGAACTCGACAGGCTCGTGACTGAGGCCACTGCGATCCTCGACGATGCGGCCAAGCCGTTCATCGAAGGCCACCGCGCGGAATCCGCTGTGCAGAAGAAGGGCAACGACTTCGCCACCGAGGTGGATTTGGCCATCGAACGGCAGGTGGTCGAGGCGCTGAGAGCCAACACCGGCATCGACGTGCACGGCGAGGAATTCGGTGGCGCCGACCTGGATTCGTCGCTGGTGTGGGTGCTTGACCCGATCGACGGCACATTCAACTACGCGGCCGGATCTCCGCTCGCCGCGATCCTGCTGGGCCTGCTGCAGGATGGTAAGCCGGTGGCCGGTCTGACGTGGCTGCCGTTCACCGGTGAACGGCTCACCGGCGTCCAGGGTGGACCGCTGCGCTACAACGGCGTCGAGCAGAACCGGCTGCAACCCGGCGAACTCGACGACTCCATCGTCGGGGTTAGCACCTTCAACGTCGACTCACGCGGCAGGGTTCCCGGACGGTACCGCCTCGCGATCATCGAAAGCCTGAGCCGGAAATGCTCGAGGCTGCGGATGCACGGCGCGACGGGTATCGACCTCGCCTACACCGCCGCGGGCATCCTCGGCGGCGCAGTCAGTTTCAGTGGCCACGTGTGGGACCACGCCGCCGGGATCGCACTGGTGGAGGCCGCCGGCGGCATCGCCACCGACCTGGCCGGAAACGAATGGACAGCGCAGTCACCGTCGGTGCTGGTCGGAGCGCCCCGCGTGCACGGGCGGCTGCTCGAACTAGTCCAATCGGTCGGTGAAGCCAAGGATTACTGATGAACCCCAAAGACCTTGCGGTGCGGATCATCCCGTGTCTCGATGTTGACGACGGCCGGGTGGTCAAGGGTGTCAACTTCGAAAACCTGCGCGACGCAGGCGATCCGGTCGAGCTGGCCGCCGTCTACGATGCCGAAGGCGCCGACGAGCTGACGTTCCTCGATGTCACGGCGTCGTCGTCGGGCCGGGCCACCATGCTGGAGGTCGTCAAGCAGACGGCCGAGCAGGTGTTCATTCCGCTGACCGTCGGCGGCGGGGTGCGGTCGGTGGCCGACGTGGACGCGCTGCTGCGGGCCGGCGCTGACAAGGTCTCGGTCAACACCGCCGCGATCGCCAACCCCGAACTGCTGGCCGAGTTGTCGCGTCAATTCGGGTCGCAGTGCATCGTGCTGTCCGTCGATGCCCGCACGGTTCCGCAGGGCGAGCAGCCGACATCGTCGGGTTGGGAGGTCACCACACACGGCGGCCGACGCGGCACCGGCATCGACGCCGTTGAATGGGCCTCTCGCGGGGCCGAACTCGGCGTCGGTGAGATCCTGCTGAACTCAATGGACTGCGACGGCACCAAGGCGGGTTTCGATCTGCCGATGATCAAGGCCGTCCGCGGGGCGGTCACCGTGCCGGTGATCGCCAGCGGTGGTGCCGGGGCGGTGGAGCATTTCGCACCCGCGGTGGCCGCCGGCGCCGATGCCGTGTTGGCGGCCAGCGTGTTTCACTTCCGCGAACTGACTATCGCCGAGGTGAAGGCGGCGATGGCGGCCGAAGGGATCGTGGTGCGATGAGCGCTTGCGCGAAGAGCCGAGGGTACAGGTGAGCAGCCTGGATCCGCGGATCGCGGCGCGGCTAAAACGCGACGCCAACGGCCTGTTCGTCGCTGTGGCGCAGGAACGCAGCACCGGTCAGGTGCTCATGGTGGCGTGGATGAACGACGACGCGCTGGCCCGCACGCTGGAAACCCGTGAAGCGACGTACTATTCGCGCTCACGCGGCGAACAGTGGATCAAGGGTGCGACGTCGGGCCACACCCAGTACGTGCACTCGGTGCGGCTGGACTGCGACGGAGACACTGTGCTGCTGCAGGTCGATCAGGTCGGCGCGGCCTGCCACACCGGCGCTCACACCTGCTTTGACGCCGACGAGCTGCTCGGGCCCGCATGACCGAAGCAGAGCCCGCGACCGCCGTCGCAATAAAGGGATCGGGTATCGAACCGCCGGTCGACCCGGGGGTGCGTCGGGCGTTCTGGTGGCTGGAGCGCATCGCGCCCGTCATCGGGTCGCGATGGGCGGTCGAACTGTGGTGCACCCCGCCGGTGATGGATTTTGACCTCCGCCTGCCGCCAGGTGTCGCCCCCGGCGAGCCGCTGGAAGCGCACTGGGACGGCCATCGGATCGTGGGCGAATCGTGGGGCGAGGGGCCACCGGTCTATCTCGTGCATGGCTGGGGCGGGCGACGCCCGCATTTGGGCATGTTCATCAAACCGCTCGTCGAATCCGGCCACCGGGTGATCGCGTTCGACCTGCCCAGCCACAACGAGTCCGGAGCGGGGGCGCTCAAGCCCGGGCGCACCACGCTCATCGAGTGCGCAGAAGCGGTACGGGCCATGATCGGAGAACACGGCCCGGCGCGAGCGGTGATCGCTCATTCCCTCGGCGCCAACGCGACCACGTTCGCGGTCGCGGATGGCGCGCAAGTCGAGCGTCTGGTGTATCTGGCGCCGATGGGCGAATTCCCGCTCTACCTTGATCTTTTCGCTGTACGCCACGGCTTTGGTCCGCGCATCCGCGCGGGCCTGCATCGGCGTCTGGAACGTCGCATCGACATGGCGCTACACGAAACCAACATGACCGTCGTCGGCGCCCCCACCGGCTATCCGCCGCTGTTGCTCATCCATGATCCGGACGACCCGGACACGCCCTACGAGACGAGCGAACGGGTCGTCGCGTCCTGGCCGGGCGCACGGCTGATGACCACCAAGGGTCTGGGCAGATTGGCGCATTACCGGCTGCTGCGGCATCGCCCCGCGATCCGCGCGGCGGTCGACTTCATCGGCCCTGCTTCACCGTGAGCGGGTCATGCTGACTGGCGCTGCCTGAGCACTTCGAGGGCTTTGTCGGCGTGGCTGTCCATACTGACCTCGGAGGCGATCACGGCGAGCACAGTGCGGTCGCTGTCGATGACGAAGGTGGTGCGCTTGACCGGCATGAACTTTCCGAGCAGGCCGCGCTTTACGCCGAACTGCTCGGCTACGGTGCCGTCGGCGTCCGAAAGCAGCGGATAGTCGAATCCCTCTTTGTCGGCGAACTTGGCCTGCTTGTCGACGGGATCCGTACTGATCCCGACCCGGCTAGCGCCGACCGCGGCGAATTCGGCCGCCAGGTCGCGGAAGTGGCACGCCTCCTTGGTGCAGCCCGGGGTCATCGCGGCGGGATAGAAGAACAGCACGATGGGCCCGTCGGCCAGTAGCTCGGTGAGGCTGCGGACGGTGCCCGTCTGGTCCGGCAGTTGGAAGTCGGCAACTTTGTCACCCTTTTTCATGCACGTCACGCTACGCCCTATCGCCAGGCCGACGTTTTGGTTGGTTTCGGGCGACCAGATCGACCATTGCGTCGGTTTCGAGGAGAGAATATTCGGCGATGCCCGAGACCATCGATATCCACGCGTTCATATCCGACGGCTACCTCAAGCTCGAGCAGGCGGCGCCGCGCGAGACCGGCGATGCGGCGCGAGACCTGCTGTGGCGTCAACTCGGGCTGTCCCCGCAGGACCCAAACGGATGGTCGGAACCGGTGCGGTGGGCCGTCGACCCGGCCGGCGCGGGCCCGTTCGGCGAGCTGCTGAAAAGCCCGACGCTGGCCGCCGCGCTGGATCGCATCTGCGGTGTCGGCGGGTGGCAGCCGCGCGGCACATTGGGCAACATCCCGGTGCGCTTTCCGGTCGCCCCCGCCGCCGACGACCGCGGCTGGCATATCGACGCGAACACACCGCTACCGGACGGGGCGTGGGCGGTCACCGGGCGTCCGCATACGATGCTGCTGCTCACCCTGCTCTCCGACGTCGGACCACACGACGCGCCGACGCGCATCCGGGTCGGGTCACACCGCGACGTGGCCAAAGCCCTCGGGCCCGAACCGGTCGACTTCACCGAGATGGGCGCGCTGGTGGACCGCGTCAGCACCGGACGCGACGTGGCGTACGCGACCGGGGCGCCCGGCGATATGTACCTGCTGCACCCGTTCACCGCACATGCCGCCGACGAGCACCGCGGCACCACCCCACGGTTCATGGCCCAGTCACCCGTCGTGCTCACCAGCCCCCTGACACCGGCGTCGTCCTCGGCCCTGGGCTGCGTCTGGGAGGATTGACAGGTGCCAACCACCGCCAGCCTGTCCGTGACCACGTCGCGCGAAGATTTCCGGGCGCTGGCCGGCGAGCACCGGGTGGTGCCGGTGACACGCAAGGTGCTCGCCGACAGCGAGACGCCGCTGTCGGCCTACCGCAAGCTCGCCGCCAACCGGCCGGGAACGTTTCTGCTCGAGTCGGCCGAGAACGGCCGGTCCTGGTCGCGCTGGTCGTTCATCGGCGCGGGCGCCCCGTCGGCGCTGACGGTGCGCGACGGGGAAGCGGTATGGCTGGGCACCACACCGCAGGACGCGCCCAGCGGCGGCGACCCGCTGGCGGCGCTGGCCGCGACACTGACACTGCTCGAAACCGAACCCCTGCCGGGTCTACCGCCGCTGTCGAGCGGTCTGGTCGGCTTTTTCGCCTACGACATGGTGCGCCGCCTCGAGAAGCTGCCGTCGCTGGCGGTCGACGACCTCGGCCTGCCCGACATGCTGCTGCTGCTGGCCACCGACATCGCCGCCGTCGACCACCACGAGGGCACCATCACGCTGATCGCCAACGCGGTGAACTGGAACGGCACCGACGAACGCGTCGACTGGGCCTACGACGACGCGGTCAAGCGCCTCGACGTGATGACCGCGGCGCTCTCCGAGCATCTGCCGTCGACGGTGGCCACGTTCAGCCGGCCCCAGCCGCGGCACCGCTCGCAGCGCACACTCGAGGAGTACACCGCGATCGTCGACAAGCTCGTCGGCGACATCGAAGCCGGTGAGGCGTTCCAGGTGGTGCCGTCGCAGCGGTTCGAGATGGACACCGACGCCGACCCGCTCGACGTGTACCGGATGCTGCGGGTGACCAACCCGAGCCCGTACATGTACCTGGTCAACGTGCCCAACGCCGATGGCGGGCTGGATTTTTCGGTGGTGGGCTCGAGTCCGGAGGCGTTGGTGACGGTCAAGGACGGCCGCGCCACCACGCACCCGATCGCAGGCACGCGGTGGCGCGGGGCGAGCGAGGAGGAGGACCTGCTGCTCGAAAAGGAGTTGCTGGCCGACGACAAGGAACGCGCCGAACACCTGATGCTCGTCGACCTCGGCCGCAACGATCTGGGCCGGGTCTGCACGCCCGGGACCGTGCGGGTCGAGGACTACAGCCACATCGAGCGTTACAGCCACGTCATGCATCTGGTGTCGACGGTTACCGGGCTGCTCACCGACGGCAAGACCGCGTTGGACGCGGTGACGGCGTGCTTTCCGGCAGGCACGCTGTCGGGGGCGCCGAAAGTGCGTGCGATGGAGCTCATCGAAGAGGTTGAAAAGACCCGCCGCGGCCTCTACGGCGGCGTGCTGGGCTACCTGGATTTCGCGGGCAACGCCGACTTCGCGATCGCGATCCGCACCGCGCTGATGCGCAACGGCACCGCCTACGTGCAGGCCGGCGGGGGAGTCGTGGCGGACTCGAACGGGCCCTACGAGTACACCGAGGCGGCCAACAAGGCCCGCGCGGTGCTCAACGCCATCGCCGCCGCCGAAACCCTGGCCGAGCCGTGATCCGGATCGCCCAGGTCGCCCTCGTGCTCGCCGCGGCCGCGCTGTGGGGTGCGTCGCGCATGACGTGGGTCGAGGTGACATCGTTCGACGGTCTGGGACAGCCCAAGACCGTCGCGCTGTCCGGCGCCCAGTGGTCGACGGCGGTGGTGCCGCTGGCCGTGCTTTTGGTGGCCGCTGCTGTCGCGGTGTTGGCGGTGCGGGGCTGGCCGCTGCGGTTGCTGGCGCTGCTGGTCGCGGCCAGCAGCGGTGGAATGGCTTATCTGGCGATCACCCTGTGGACGACGGCCGACGTCGCGGTACGCGCGTCGCACATCGCCGAGGCGCCCGTCGCACACCTGATCGGCAGCCAGCGCCACTACGGGGGCGCGGTGCTTACGTTGGTCGCCGCGGTGGTCACGCTCGTCGCCGCGGTGCTGCTCCTGCGGTCGGCGACCACGAAACGCTCCGGTGTGTCCCGCTACACGCGCCGGGCCGCGGCGCCGTCCAAGGAGCCCGGTGACGAAATGTCCGAACGCAGGATCTGGGACGCCCTCGATCAGGGCGCCGATCCGACGCGCGACCCGGCCGATCCAGAGACCAAGGGCCGGTGATCGACGGTGGCGTGCGGCCGGTACCCTTCGATGCAGACCATTGGGCGCGACGGCGGAAGGGATTCGGACCCATGAGTTCGGCAACCGTACTCGACTCGATCATCGAGGGAGTCCGCGCCGACGTCGCCGCCCGTGAGGCCGTCATACCGTTGGCCGAGATCAAGGCACGCGCCAAGGACGCCCCGCCGCCGCTTGATGTGATGGCTGCGTTGCGTGCGCCCGGCATCGGCGTGATCGCCGAAGTCAAACGTGCCAGCCCCTCGCGCGGCGAGTTGGCGCCGATCGGTGATCCGGCCGAGTTGGCCCGCGCCTACGAGGACGGCGGCGCACGCATCGTCAGCGTGCTGACCGAACAGCGCCGGTTCAACGGATCCCTTGAGGATTTGGACTCTGTGCGCGCCACGGTGTCAATTCCGGTGTTGCGCAAGGATTTCATCGTCCGGCCGTATCAGATCCACGAGGCACGCGCACACGGCGCGGACATGCTGCTGTTGATTGTCGCGGCGCTGGAGCAGCCGGTGCTGGATTCGCTGCTGGAACGCACCGAATCGCTGGGCATGACTGCGCTCGTCGAGGTGCACACCGAGGAGGAAGCCGACCGGGCGCTGTCGGCCGGTGCCACCGTGATCGGCGTCAACGCACGGGATCTCAAGACGCTCAACGTCGACCGTGATTGCTTCGCGCGGATCGCGCCGGGGTTGCCGACCGACGTCATCCGCATCGCGGAATCCGGGGTGCGCGGCCCCGCCGACCTGCTGGCCTACGCCGGCGCGGGCGCTGACGCGGTGCTCGTCGGCGAGGGGTTGGTCACCAGCGGCGACCCCCGCGGCGCCGTTGCCGATTTGGTCACTGCCGGCGCGCATCCGTCGTGCCCTAAACCCTCACGCTGACACGTGGCCGACCTCACCGGGCCGGAACTGCCGCGTTCGAGCGCCGGCGTCGCCGAACCCAGCGGCCATGACCCCGACACCCGCGGCCACTTCGGCGCCTACGGCGGACGGTTCGTTGCCGAGGCGCTGATGGCGGTCATCGAGGAAGTCACCGCCGCCTACGAGAAGGCCCGCGGCGATCAGACGTTTCTCGACGAATTGGACCGGCTGCAACACCATTACAGTGGACGGCCGTCACCGCTGTACGAAGCTGAGCGGCTCTCCGAGCACGCCGGCGACGCACGGATCTTCCTGAAGCGAGAAGACCTCAACCACACCGGATCCCACAAGATCAACAACGTTTTGGGCCAGGCCCTGCTCGCGCGGCAGATGGGCAAGACGCGGGTGATCGCCGAGACCGGGGCGGGCCAGCACGGGGTGGCTACCGCGACGGCGTGCGCGCTGCTGGGCTTGGAGTGCGTCATCTACATGGGCGCCGTCGACACCGCGCGCCAGGCGTTGAACGTGGCGCGGATGCGGCTGCTCGGCGCGGAGGTGGTGTCGGTCGAGGCGGGTTCCAAGACCCTCAAGGACGCCATCAACGAAGCGTTCCGCGACTGGGTCACCAACGCCGACAGCACCTACTACTGCTTCGGCACGGCCGCGGGGCCGCACCCGTTCCCGATGATGGTGCGTGACCTTCAGCGGGTGATCGGCCTGGAGGCCCGCGCGCAGATCCAGGCCCAGGCGGGCAGATTGCCCGACGCGGTGACGGCGTGTGTGGGTGGCGGCTCCAACGCGATCGGCATCTTCCACGCGTTCATCGATGATCCGACGGTGCGGCTGGTCGGCTACGAAGCCGCCGGTGACGGCGTTGAAACCGGCCGCCACGCCGCGACTTTCACCGGCGGTTCACCGGGGGCCTTCCAGGGTTCGTTTTCGTATCTGCTGCAGGACCAGGACGGCCAGACCATCGAATCGCATTCGATTTCAGCCGGTTTGGACTATCCGGGCGTCGGCCCCGAACACGCCTACCTGAAGGACATCGGCCGTGCGGAGTACCAACCGATCACCGACGCCGAGGCGATGGACGCGTTCGGGCTGCTGTGTCGCACCGAGGGCATCATCCCGGCCATCGAATCGGCGCATGCGGTGGCAGGCGCTTTGAAGTTGGGCCGCGAAATCGGCCGCGGCGGCGTCATCTTGGTTAACTTGTCCGGCCGTGGCGACAAGGATGTCGAGACCGCCGCGAAGTGGTTCGGGCTGCTGGACGGTGCATCGTGAGTCGACTGGGGCCACTGTTCGAAGCGTGCCGTGCCGAGCAGCGCGCGGCGTTGATGGGCTATCTGCCGACCGGGTTCCCCGATGTGCCGACGTCGATCTCGGCGATGACGACGTTGGTGAAGTCGGGCTGCGACATTGTCGAGGTCGGGATCGCGTATTCGGATCCCGGGATGGATGGCCCGACGGTCGCGGCGGCCGCAGATGCGGCGCTGCGCGGCGGGGTGAGGGTGCGTGATGCGCTCACCGCGGTCGAGGCGATCAGCGACGCCGGCGGCCGAGCCGTGGTGATGTCGTACTGGAATGTGGTGCTGCGCTGGGGCGTCGATGCGTTCGCGCGTGATCTGGCATCGGCCGGTGGGCTGGGCATCATCACCCCGGATCTGATCCCCGACGAGGCAGACGAGTGGTTCGCAGCGTCAGATGCCCACGATCTGGACCGAATCTTCCTGGTGGCGCCGTCGTCGACGCCGGAGCGGCTGGCGACGACGGTGGAGGCGTCACGCGGGTTCGTCTACGCCGCTTCGACGATGGGGGTGACGGGCGCACGCGACGCGGTGTCGGCGGCGGCCCCCGAACTGGTGCGTCGCGTGAAGGACGTGTCCGACATCCCGGTCGGGGTGGGGCTGGGTGTGCGCTCGCGGGAGCACGCCGCGGAGATCGCGGCCTACGCTGACGGGGTGATCGTGGGCTCAGCGCTGGTCTCCGCGCTGGAAAACAGCGTGGAAGTGCTCGGAAAGCTGACCGAGGAACTGGCCGACGGTGTCCGGCAGAGGGTCACCGCGTGACGACGACCGTCCTGGCCTACATTCCCAGCCCGTCGCAGGGCGTCTGGCAGCTCGGCCCGGTGCCGCTGCGGGCCTACGCGCTGTTCATCATCGTCGGCATCGTGGCGGCGCTGATGATCGGGGACCGGCGTTGGGCGGCCAGGGGCGGCGAACGCGGCGTCATCTACGACATTGCGCTCTGGGCCGTGCCGTTCGGTCTCATTGGCGGTCGGCTCTATCACGTCATCACTGACTGGTGGCGCTATTTCGGCGAGGGCGGTGCGGGCCTCGCCGGGGTGATCCGGATCTGGGACGGTGGCCTGGGCATCTGGGGCGCGGTGGCGTTCGGCGGGGTGGGGGCGTGGATCGCATGCCGTCGCCGCGGTATTCCGCTACCGGCGTTCGGCGATGCGATCGCGCCGGGAATCATTCTGGCCCAAGGCATCGGCAGGCTCGGCAACTACTTCAACCAGGAGTTGTACGGCCGCGAGACGACGGTGCCGTGGGGTTTGGAGATCTACGAGCGCAGGAGCTCCAACGGTCTCATCGACAACCTCAACGGCGTGTCGACCGGTGAGGTGCTGCAGGTCGTACACCCCACGTTCCTGTACGAACTACTGTGGAACCTCCTGGTTTTCGCGTTCTTGATCTACGTGGACCGTCGGTTCACGCTCGGGCACGGCCGGTTGTTCGCGATGTATGTCGCGGGTTATTGCCTCGGCCGGTTCTGGATCGAGCTGTTGCGGGTCGATGATGCGACGCTCATCGACGGCGTGCGAATCAATTCGTTCACGTCGACGTTCGTGTTCATCGGTGCGGTGGTCTACATCATGGTTGCGCCGAAGGGCCGCGAAGATCCGGCCATGCTGAAGGGCAAGGCGGTGTCCGCCGAGGACGTGACCGAAGAGCTTGCGGCGGTGGGCGCGACGGCGGGTGTGGTGGCTGCGGCGAAGGTCGCTGTCGACGACGAGCCCACGTCCGAGGCCGCGAGCGAAGCGGAGAAGCTCACCGCCGATGTCCTTAGCGCACCGTCGGAAGATATCGCCTCGGCGGAAAAGTTTGCCGCGGAAGGTGAGCCCGAGGCGGCGGAGGAGCCGGACACCGAGTCCGAGGCCGCTGCGGAAGCCGAAGAGCTCGCCGAGGATGTCGAGGAAGCGCCGGCAGAGGACATCATCGAGGCGCAGGACTTCGCGGAGGCCAAGGAAGACGCGGAGACTGAGGCTGCCGTCGACGATGTCGATGAAGGCGAAGAGCTCGCTGCCGAACTCGACGAAGCCGCCGATGCGATGGCCGAAGAGGTGGCTGTCACGGAGGCAGCCGGCGCGGATACGGTCGAGCCTGAGGCCGGCGTCGGTGCGGTCGAGGGGCTGAAGGAGGCCGAGCCCGAAACGGACGGGGACTCGGGGGCATCCGATTCTGACGCTACGGGCGAGACTGCAGTCAGGGCTGTCGAAGCCGACGAGCCTGATGCTGGTGTGGGTGCGGCCGAGGGTGAGGCGGCCGTCGAGGGGCTCGAGGAGGCCGAAGACGTCGCCGCCGAAGTCCATGAAGGCGCCGACGAAGCCGACGAGGAGGCCGAGCCCGAAACGGACGGGGACTCGGGGGCATCCGATTCTGACGCTACGGTCGAGACTGCAGTCAGGGCTGTCGAAGCCGACGAGGCTGAAGAAGTCAACGAAGCCGCGGAGCCTGATGCTGGTGTGGGTGCGGCCGAGGGTGAGGCGGCCGTCGAGACCGAAGACGTCGCCGCCGAAGTCCATGAAGGCGCCGACCAAGCCGACGAGACTGCGGAGGTCGAGGACGCCCAGCCCGAGGCAGGCGTCGGTGATGTAGAGGACGACGACACCGACGAGACGGCCGAGGCCAACACTGAGCAGGACAGAGCCGACACCGAACAGTCGAAGACCGTTTCTGTTGAATCAGCCGCCGAGTCGGGAGGACGCTTACGCCGCTGGATGCGAAGGCGGCGGAGGACCTAACGGGCTCGGTTATCCACAACTGCGAATTCATCCACAGGCCTAAGGTAACGCCTTCGCAGCGAGGCGCCCGGCAGCAGGGTCGACGAATACGGTGCTGCGCCGCTTCCCGCTCACGTACGAGAAGTGTTGGTACACAACGGAACTGCATTATCACGCCGCTGCGTGTCGGGGCTGCCGCGCCGACCATCCCATCGCAGTACAGACCGCCACCTCTTGCGCGGACCGACTGGTCCGGTTTTGTCGGTAGGTGCTGTCATGATGCGGTTATGTCTTCGTCGACCGCATCTGATGCCGTGGAGTTGAGCTCCGTTGAGCGGCTGGATGGGTTGTTTGATGAGTTGGCGGAGTTGGCCGGTCAACGCAATGCCATTGATGGACGCATGGTCGAGATCGTGGCCGAGATCGACCGTGACCGGTTATGGGGATCGACTGGGGCGCGGTCGTTGTCGGGGTTGGTGGCCTGGAAGTTGGGGGCATCGACCAAAACCGCCACCACGATCACTGCGGTGGCTCAGCGCTGGGAAGAGTTCCCGCGCTGCACCCAGAGTCTGCGCGAGGGCCGGGTGTCGTTGGATCAGGTCGGGGTGATCGCCCAGTACGGCGGGGCGGGATCAGATGATCATTACGCGCAGTTGATCGAGTACGCCACGGTCAGCCAGTTACGCACGGCCACCAAGCTCGAACCGCCGCGTGACCCCAAACCCAAACGCGACTCCTACTACGACGCCGACCCCGACCCTGATGCCGAGCCGCAGCCCGCGCCGGTGCCCGAGCCGACGATTTCGAAGACCGTCGATGTGGATGGTTCGCATCGCTATCACATCACCCTGCCCGCGATCGAGGCCGCCAAACTCGACGCGGCGTTGCATGCCCATCACGAGGGGATGCTGGCCGATTGGAAACACGACCGCGACACCAGCGACAGCAGCGGCAGCGTTGAGCACCCGGGCCCGGAAGCACCGCCGATGCCGACGCTGGGGCAGGCGTTCGTGCATCTGGTGGAAAGCAGCTGGGATGCTGAGGCCGCGCGGCGCCCGCACGGGCAGCGCACCACCGTGGTCGTGCATGTCGATGTCAACGACCGCATCGCCTCGTTGCATCTGGGCCCGCTGCTGGCCGATGCCGATCGGCAATACCTGCTCTGTGATGCCAGCTGTGAGGTGTGGTTTGAACGAGACGGTCAACCCATCGGAGCCGGACGCAGCACGCGTTCGATCAGTCGCCGGTTGCGTCGGGCGTTGGAGTATCGCCATCCCACCTGTGCGGTGCCCGGTTGTGGGGCCACCCGCGGTCTGCACGCCCATCACATCCAACATTGGGAAGACGGTGGGCTCACCGAACTCGACAACCTGGTGCTGGTGTGTCCCCATCATCACCGGCTGCACCACCGCGGGTTGATCACCATCACCGGGCCCGCTGATCGCCTGACCGTCACCGACAGCGCCGGACGCACCATGAGCAACGCATCACTGGCGCGCCCACCCACCACCGCCGCACCCGCGGTGCCTCCATGCCCGGGTCCGACCGGTGAACGCGCCCAATGGTGGTGCTATGACCCCTACGAACCCCCACCCCAACCGCTGAACTAGCACCCGGTCCGCCGATGCCCAAACCACATGCGGCATCGAAGGATTCAGGCTGCGTCGACTCGGCGAAGTGCCGGCTAACGCCCCGGGGTGACGTGGAAGTCGCGGTCGTCCGGCTCGCTGAGCATCGTGGCCATCGTCCCGCGATCATAAGGCCAAAGATCGACGGTGCCTTCGTCGGTGAGATACCACGAGTTACAGCCGGTGTTCCAGACCGTCGGGCCCAGCGCGGCAGCGACGTCGTCGTTGAACTTGGCGGTTGCTTCCTCGGTGACCTCCACAGTGTCGATGTCACCGTCGCGAAACCTGGTCAGCCACTGGGCGATATAGCGTGCGGTGAGTTCGGCGGAGTACTGCAGCAGGATTGAACCGGTCGGCGAATTCGGCCCGAGCACCGTGAAGAAGTTCGGAAAGCCAGGAATGGCCGTCATGCGATACGCACGCGGGCCCTTCGCCCACACATCGTCGATCGACACACCGTCACGGCCCCGTAAGTTCATCGGCCGCATGTAGTTATGCGCGTGAAATCCGGTAGCCAACACCAGCACATCCAGATCGACCTCGACGCCATCCGCCGTCCGAACACCACCTGACGTGACCGCCTCGATAGGCGACGTCACCAACCGTGCGTTGGCAGCCCGCAATGCACGGTAATAGGAACCCGAGACCACCTGGCGCTTGCACAGCGGTTCGTAGTCCGGCGTCAGCCGTCGCCGCAACTGCGCGTCACGCACCTGAAAACGCAACGACGACCGCGCATATGCCTGAACAAGCCTCCGTCGCCAACTCGGCCGGGTGGTGACGTCGGCCAGAATTCCCGACCCCTGCAACAACACCTCGTACAAGCCACGGTTCAGCCCCGGCCGCCCAGTCAACAGTTTGCCCACCAACTTCGGTTGTCGCAGGTTTGTCGGCACCCACATCACCCATTGCGGGGTGCGCACGAAATGCGTGATTTCGGTCGCCTCGGGTTGCAACGCCGAAACGACCTGGACCCCGGTAGAACCATTCCCAATGACACCGATTCGGCTGCCGCGCACTTCGACGCGGTGATCCCAGCGGGCCGTATGCGCCACCTGTCCCTCGAACGTGGCCAATCCCGGTATCT
Source organism: Mycolicibacterium sp. XJ2546 (assembly GCF_053483195.1). Taxonomy (NCBI): domain Bacteria; kingdom Bacillati; phylum Actinomycetota; class Actinomycetes; order Mycobacteriales; family Mycobacteriaceae; genus Mycobacterium; species Mycolicibacterium sp. XJ2546. The sequence goes on from NZ_JBEFRW010000009.1 coordinate 119,426, forward strand.
GCGGCGTGTACGGATGATGCAGCACACCGGTTGCTGCGATCAGGAAGTCGGCGTCCCACCGTGTGCCATCACCTGCGACCACTCGCCAACCGGTCCCAGTGAACTCCGCGGCGACGACCTCGGTATTCAACCGGAGATACCGGTCAAGGCCGAACCGGTCGACGACGTCGCGCAGATACCGCTGGATCTCTGCCCCCGGCGCGAAGACCGACGACCAGTCCGGTTTAGGCGCGAACGAGAACTGATACAGCTGCGACGGCACGTCGCACGCCAGCCCGGGGTAGCGGTTCCAATGCCATACGCCTCCGACGTCGGCACCCTTCTCGAGGATGGTCATGCCACGAAAACCAGCCCGCTGCAGCGTCACTGCCGTCGCGATACCCGCGATACCAGCCCCGATGATGACGACCGTTGGTTCCCGGCTCATCGCTGCAACATACTTCCCGATCGAAAAGGTGGGTTTTCCTTACTTACTGGGCCGAACGGATTCTGGCATGCTGGCCCTATGACTGAGCCGCAGTTCGGTGGCAACGAGAACTCCAACCCGCCTCCGCCGCCACAGCAGCCGTATCCACCACCTGGCCAGTACGGTCCGCCACCAGGTGGCTACCCGCCCATCTACACCGACCCGGCCGCGCCGTTCGGGCGTCACCCGCTGACCGGTGAACCGCTTTCGGACAAGTCCAAGGTGGTCGCCGGCCTGCTGCAGTTGGTCGGGCTGATCGGGATCGTCGGCATCGGCCGCATCTACCTGGGCAACACCGGCCTGGGCATCGCCCAACTCATCGTGGGGCTTATCACCTGCGGTGTCGGTGCCGTCATCTGGGGCATCGTCGATGCCGTGCTGATCCTGACCGACAAGGTGCGCGATCCGGAGGGGCGTCCGCTGCGCGATGGCACCTAGCGCCACCTTCGGCCGGAAACGGACATATGGCGCGCTCGGGACGGGCGCCCTGGCGGTGGGCGCGCTGACCTATGTCGGCCTGGCCGACCCGCACCGCACCGACTTCTTCTTTCCCGCCTGCCCGTTCAAGGCGCTGACCGGGCTCGACTGCCCCGGCTGCGGCGGTCTGCGCATGACCCACGATCTGCTCCACGGCGACCTGGCCGCGGCCGCCGCCGACAACGTCTTCCTCCTCGTGGGCCTGCCGTTACTGCTGATCTGGGCGCTCGCGCGGTGGCGGCAGAATCGACCAGTGTGGAACATCCCCGTCGTCGTCCTCATCATCGTCACCACCGTGACCTGGGGGGTGGTCCGTAACCTTCCCGGTTTTCCGCTCGTCCCGACGATGCTCGACGGCTGACTGACCGACGCACGAAAGACACAGGCGCACTAGGGATTCACACGCCCGCACCGGACACACCCGCCGGGGGCGCGCAGCCCAGCATCTGAATCGATCAACGACTATGCTGAACAGTCGTGAGTAGACGCGGAAAGATCGTCTGTACGTTGGGGCCGGCCACCGCTTCTGACGAGGCCGTCAGGGCGCTGGTCGACGCCGGGATGGACGTCGCGCGGCTGAACTTCAGCCACGGCGGATACCCCGATCACGAAGCGAACTACAAGCGTGTCCGCGCCGCTTCCGACGCCTCCGGCCGCGCCGTCGGGATACTCGCCGATCTGCAAGGTCCCAAGATCCGGCTCGGCCGGTTCGCCGCCGGGCCGACCTACTGGGCCACCGGCGACACGGTGCGCATCACGATCGACGACCTGGAAGGCACCCAAGACCGGGTCTCGACGACTTACAAGCGGTTAGCCGAGGACGCCAAACCAGGCGACCGGGTTCTGGTCGACGACGGCAACGTCGGCCTCGTCGTGGAAAGCATCGACGGCAACGACGTGGTGTGCACCGTCACCGAGGGCGGGCCGGTCAGCAACAACAAGGGCATGTCCATGCCCGGTATGAACGTTTCGGCGCCGGCGCTGTCCGAGAAGGACATCGACGATCTCGAGTTCGCGCTGCGCCTCGGCGTCGACCTCGTCGCGCTGTCGTTCGTTCGCTCACCCGCCGACATCGAGGTCGTGCACGAGGTGATGGACCGCGTCGGCAGGCGCGTCCCCGTCATCGCCAAACTGGAGAAGCCGGAAGCCATCGACAACCTCGAAGCGATCGTGTTGGCGTTCGACGCGATCATGGTCGCCCGAGGCGACCTCGGTGTGGAGCTGCCGCTCGAAGAAGTCCCGCTGGTCCAGAAACGCGCCATCCAAATGGCAAGGGAGAACGCCAAACCCGTCATCGTCGCCACCCAGATGCTGGAGTCGATGATCGAGAGCTCCCGTCCGACGCGCGCAGAAGCCTCCGATGTCGCCAACGCGGTGCTCGACGGCACCGACGCTGTCATGCTCTCGGGGGAGACGTCGGTGGGCAAGTACCCGCTGGAATCGGTCCAGACGATGGCCCGCATCATCTCGGCGGTCGAGGACATTTCGGTGGCAGCCCCGCCGCTGACCCACGTGCCGCGCACCAAACGCGGCGTCATCTCCTATGCCGCACGCGACATCGGCGAACGCCTGGACGCCAAGGCGCTTGTCGCCTACACGCAGTCCGGCGACACCGTGCGCAGGCTCGCGCGACTGCACACACCGCTTCCGCTGCTCGCGTTCACCTCGCTACCCGAGATCCGAAGCCAGCTGGCTTTGACGTGGGGCACGGAAACATTCATCGTGCCGCACATCCAGACCACCGACGGCATGATCCGGCACGTGGACCAGTCGTTGCTGGAACTGGGCCGCTACAAGCGCGGCGATCTGATCGTGATCGTCGCGGGAGCCCCGCCCGGCACCGTGGGTTCCACGAACATGATCCACGTGCACCGCATCGGCGAGGAGGACGTATAAGACGTATAAACAGGCCTGTGTCTTCCGACGAACCGTCCGCACGGGCAGTAGCCAGCTCAGCAGACTTCGACGAACTGCTGGCGATTCTCGACCTCAAACAAACCGACGAGAACCTCTACGTCGGCAAGCATCCCAGTAAGAACCCGGTCCGCACCTTCGGCGGCCAGATGATGGCGCAGGCTTTCATGGCCGCGAGCCGCAGCCTGAAGCATCTGACCCCGCCGAGCGCGCTGTCCGCGCACTTCATCGCCGGTGGCGACCCGCAGAAAGACCTCGAGTTTCACATCGTGCGCCTGCGCGACGAGCGCCGCTTCGCCAACCGCCGTGTCGACGTGATGCAGGACGGTCAGCTGCTGACCACAGCGATGGTGTCCTATCTGTCGGGTGGACGCAGCCTCGAGCACGGCATCAAGCCGCCCGAGCTGCCGGGCCCGCAGTCGGTGCCCCCGGTCGACGACCTGCTGCGCGGCTACGAGGACGTCGTACCGCATTTCGTCAACGCGCTGCGCCCGATCGACTGGCGCTACACCAACGACCCCACCTGGGTGATGCGCAAGAAGGGAGAGAAGCTGCCGCACAACCGGGTGTGGATGAAGGCGCTGGGCCAGATGCCCGACGACCCGGCCGTGCACGCCGCGGCGCTGGTGTACTCCTCGGACACCACGGTGCTCGACTCGATCATCACCACCCACGGGCTCTCATGGGGTTACGACCGGATCTTTGCGGTCACCACGAACCATTCGGTGTGGTTTCACCGGCCGATCCGTTTCGACGACTGGGTGCTCTACTCGACGTCGTCGCCGGTGGCCGCTGACTCCCGCGGCCTGGGCACCGGGCACTTCTTCGATCCGTCCGGTCAACTGCTGGCGACCGTCGTGCAGGAAGGTATCGTCAAGCACTTCCCGGCGACCTGATCGCTACGGGGTCGGGGTGACCGTGACGGAGAACTGGTCTTCGACGCGTTGTTGGAACTCAGTGGCGCATTGCTCGAGGGCCGCCTGATCATTGCCGGCTTGTGACACGCAGTCCAGGTAGTCGGTGCCGCCTGCCCTGTCGAATCCCCACACCAGCAAGGTGATCGCGGCGATCGCCTCGATGATGCTGAGGATGCCCAGGATGATGCCGGCCACGGCCATGCCGCCGTTGGTCGCCTCACCGCGCTTGGCTCGGCCCCAGCCGAGGAAACCGAAGATGATCGCCACGACGCCGAGCACGACGCCGAAGATGATCGACAGCAGCGCGACGATCGCGATCACCAGCGAGGCGATGCCGAAACCGTTCTTGGGGCCCGTCGGTGGCAGTGGGTAACCGCCGTAAGGCTGCTGTGGCGGCGGGGGCGGCGGATAGCTGCCCGGGTACGCGCCGTACTGGCCGGGTGCGGACGGCGGCAGAGTCGACGGCGGGGTCGGCGGCGGCGTCTCGGGTCTGTCCGGTTCGCTCATACCGACGAGGCTACCCCGGGCATGTCGAGGTTAAGGACGCGACAGCGAACATCTTTGGGCAGATGGTGGGTCGCGACGACGACGGTGCGGTCGGCGCCGAACAGCCCGCCCGGGGTGAGCAGCGCGGTCAGTATTTGCTGACCGCTGTCGGCATCGAGATGTTCGGTGGGTTCGTCCAGCAGCACAGTCGGCGCCGCGCAGATCAAGGCGCGGGCCAACAGAAGCCGTCTGCGCTGTCCCGCGGACACCGCGGCCGCACCGCCGACCAGCACGGTGGACAACCCGTCGGGCAGCCCCTCAAGCCAGTCCCCAAGGCCGACGCGGCACAAGGCGTTTCGCAGCTCGTCGTCGGTGGCATCACCGCGGGCGACCAAGAGATTGTCGCGCACGGTGGTCGCGAACATGTGCGCGTCCTCGGCGAAAAATGCGGTTTCTGAGGGATTTTCGGCCATCGCCATCAGCAGCGTCGTCTTTCCTGAGCCGCTGGGGCCCAGCACCGCCAGCCGGGAGCCCCGTGGCAGTTCGATTGGAGTGACCGGTGGGCGCACGCGGTCGACCGGCGTGGTCAACTCGGCCAGCCGGCGTGCGGCGATGCGCGAACGGGTCAGCTGCACGGCTGCGGCGGGCAGCGCGGTCGTCGCCTCGAAAGCCGACAGCGGCAGCAGCATCAGGATCGCCACCGTCATCGGCGCGACGGTATCGGCGATCGCGATCGCGGCCACGACCGCGCCGAGCACGCTGAGCCCCACCGCGGCCGTGGGCGCCGCCGCAGCAACGGCACCGGGTGCGGCCGCCCGGTCGGTGTGGTGACCCCAGTCCCGGTGGCGGCGGCCCGCTTCGGCGATGACGTCGTCGAGACGCCCGCCGACCCGAAGCTCCGGGGCATGCTCGAGCGCGAGCATCACCGCGACATCACGGCCGGAATGATGCTGTGCGGCAACTGCTTCCGCGGCTGCCGCGGCGCGCGCAGCGGCCCACGGCGCGACGACGCCCGCGACGAACAGGCAGATCGTCAACACGGCCGCCGCCGCAGGCGAGATGACCGCGATCACCGCCACCGCCGTCACCGAGAGCACCGCGGCCACGGCGATCGGCAGCACCGCCCGCACCAACACATCGGCCAACTCGTCGACCGAGCCGCCGATCCGGGCCACCAGCTCACCGCTCGGGAGCCGCGACGCCACACCGGTCGGCGCGTCGGCCAGCCGGCGGAACAGGGTTTCGCGGACGTCGGCGGCCGAGCGTAAGGCGGTGTCGTGTGACGCCAGCCGTTGGCAGTAGCCGAGCACGCCGCGGGCGATGCCCAGCGCGCGGACCGCGACGACGGCGACCGTCAGATGCAGCACCGGCGGCATCTGCCACGCCCGGGTGATGAGCCATGCGGAGATCGCGGCCAGCGCCAACGCGCTGCCCAGCGACAGCACCCCCAACATGGCCGCCAACGCCAGTCGCGGAAGTCGGGGCCGCAGCAACTCAAGCATCGACGAGGCTTCCCATGCGCAGCACCCGGTCGCCGATCGCGCAGACGGTGTCGCGGTGGCCGACGACCAGCACGGTGGCTCCCGCGCGGGCCCGTGCCACGATGGCGTCGAGCACGCGCGCCTCCATGCGGGCGTCGAGGTGCGAGGTCGGCTCGTCGAGCAGCAGCACCGGCGCGGGCGACCCCAGCGCCCGGGCCAGCCCGAGCCGCTGGCGCTGGCCCAACGACAGCCCGACGCCGCCGCGGCCGAGCATGGTGTCCAGCCCGTCGGGCAGCGAAGCGAGCACCTCGTCGAAGCCCGCATCTTGGCAGGCGGTCTGCATATCGCGCAGCGGCCCGAACAGCTCGAGGTTGTCGCGCACGCTGCCGGGGATCAGCACAGGGCGGTGCGGCAACCACGTCACCTGCCGCCACCAGTTCTGCGGCGCGAGGTCGGCGACCTCGATGCCGTCGACCAGAACCCGTCCGGGATGCAGTCCGAGGACCGTCTCCAGCAGGGTGCTCTTGCCGACGCCGTTCGGGCCGGTGAGAACAGTGACCCGGCCCGGCTCGACGTCCGCGTTGAGCACGTCGAGATGGATGGTGGCGCCGCGCGCCGACACGGTGCGGGCGCCCGGGGTTCGGCGCGGCAACGTGTCGAGGAGCCGAAACGCCTTGTCGGCGGCGGTCTTACCGTCCTGGGCGGCATGGAACTCCACCCCGACGCGGCGCAGCGGCCAGAACACTTCCGGCGCCAGCAGCAGCGCCGTCAACCCGGCCGTCAGCGTCATCTCGCCGAACACCAGCCGCAGCCCGACGCCCACCGCGACCAGCGCCACCCCGAGCGTGGCGAGCAGTTCCAGCACCAGCGCGGACAGGAACGCCATCCGCAACGTGGACATCGCCGAACGCCGGTGTGCCGCGCCGAGTTCGGCGATGCGTTGCGCTGAGCCACCGACCCGCCCGAGCGCGCGCAGCGTCGGGATCCCGGCCACCAGGTCCAGCAACCGCGCTTGCAGCGTGGTCATCGCCGCCAATGCCGCCGCCGAGCGGTCCTTGGTCAGCAGCCCGATGAGCACCATGAAGATCGGGATGAGTGGCAGCGCGATCAGCACGACGACCGCCGATGGCCAGTCGTACACGGCGATCGTCAGCACCGCGGCGGGGGTGAGGATGCCGGCCAGAAACACCGCGGGCACATACGCGGTGAGGAACGGACGCAGACCGTCCAGGCCGCGGGTGATCACAGCGGCGGCGGTGTCGCGTTCGGCGGCGAGTCGGCGCGATGGCAGATCAGTGACCGTGCGCAGCACCTGATCGGACAGATCGGCGATCACCGCCGTCGCGCCGGCTTGCGAAAGGCGCCCCTGCGCCCACTGTGCGAGCGTACGAAACAGCCAGAGCGCCAGCAGAATAGCCAGCGGGCCGGTCCAGTGCGACGGTGACCGCGATGCGGGGTCGGTGATCACACCGGCCACGATGCGGGCCAGCACCACCGCCGATCCGATGGTCGCCGCCGCGATGACGACCCCGCAGGCCACCGACATGGCCAGGTAGCGGCGCATCGCCGCCGATGCGCGCACGAGGTTCACGGTGAACGCCTGGTCAAGCCCGCCGGCGCCGGGATGTGTTCGGCGGAAACCCGTTGCCGGAACACCCAATACGTCCACCCCTGATACATCAGGATCAGCGGTGCGAACGCCAGCGCGGCCCAGGACATGATCGTCAGCGTGTACGGGCTCGACGACGCGTTGTAGATCGTCAAGCTCCAGTCCGGGTTCAGCGACGACGGCATCACGTTCGGGTAGAGCGCGCCGAACATCAGGACCACCACCGCCGCGACGACGAGGGTGGTCGACGCAAAGGCCCAGCCGTCACCGGTGCCGCTGACCATCCACAGGAGCGCCGCCACAAGGGCCACGACCGCGACGGCCAACACGATCCAGGTCCAATCCTTGCCGTGCGCCAGTTGGGTCCACAACCCGAAACCAGCCACCGCCGCCGTCACCGGCAGCGCCAACAACCTCGCGAAGTGCAGCGCGTCATCGCGCAGCGCGCCAGCGGTTTTCAGCGCGACGAACGATGCGCCGTGCAGCAGGAATAGACTGCAGGTCGCCAGCCCGCCGAGCAACGTGTAGGCGTTGAACAGGTCGCCGAAGGATAGGCGTAGCTGTTTGTCAGCGTCGACGGGCAGCCCCTGCAGCAGTGCGGCGAATACCACACCCCACAGGATCGCGGGGACCCACGAGCCCGCGGCGATGCCGACGTCGGCCCATCGCTGCCATACCGGATCGTCGATCTTGCCGCGCCACTCGATGGCGACCACCCGCAGGATCATTGCCAGCAGGATCGCCAGCAGCGGCAGATAGAACCCGGAGAACAAGGTGGCGTACCAGTCCGGGAACGCGGCGAACATCGCGCCGCCCGCGGTGATCAACCACACCTCGTTGCCGTCCCACACCGGGCCGATGGTGTTCAATGCGGCGCGACGGTGTTGTTCGGGGTCGCCCTTGGCGACGCGGCCGAACGGGCCCATCAGCATGCCGACGCCGAAGTCGAAACCTTCGAGGACGAAGAAGCCCAGAAACAGCCCGGCCATCACGACGAACCACAGTTCCTGCAGCCACATGTGCCGTCACCTCCTCAGTACGCGAACGACAGCGGCGCCACGTCGTCGTCCTCCGGTGAGTGCGGCGGTGCCGGTTCAGCGTCGTGTTCGGTGGGTCCTTGGATCACGTAGCGGCGTATCAGCCAGAACCAGATCACCGCCAGCACCCCGTACACCACGGTGAACGTCGCCAACGACGCCACGACCATGCCGACCGAATGTCCCGAGACGCCTTCGGCGACGGTCAATCTGATCATCTGGTCGCCGGTCGGGTTGGGCACCACGACCCAGGGCTGGCGGCCCATCTCGGTAAATATCCAGCCCGCGCTGTTGGCCAGAAACGGCGTCGGCAGGGTGGCCAGCGCGAACCGGGTGAACCAGGGGGACTGCGGGATTCGGCCGCCGCGAGTGAACCACAGCACGGCAAGCGCGAAAAGCGCCGGGACTGCGAGCAATCCGATCATGGCGCGGAACGACCAGTACGTCACGAAGAGGTTCGGCCGGTAGTCGCCGGGGCCGAACTTCTCCTGGTACTGCTCCTGTAGGTCCTTGACGCCTTCCAGGTGTACCCCGGAAAACGTGCCCTCCGCCAGGAACGGTAGGACGTAGGGCACCTCGATCAGGTGTACGACGCTGTCGCAGTTGTTGTGCGTGCCGACGGTCAGGATCGAGAAGTACGGGTCGGTTTGACTGTGGCACAACGATTCTGCCGAGGCCATCTTCATCGGTTGTTGTTCGAACATCAGCTTGCCCTGGATGTCTCCGGTGAAGACGAGGCCGGCGCTGGACACCAACACGACAAGGCAACCGAGCACGGCGGCCGGCCGGTAGAGGGTCTGCGCGTCAGCCGTCGGCCCCTGACGATGGGTTCGGACCAGCCACCACGCGCAGACGGCTGCGACGAACGTTCCGGCGGTCAGGAAGGATCCGAACACCGCGTGGGCGAACGCGGCGATCGCGGTGTTGTTGGTGAACAACGCCACGATGCTGGTCAGCTCGGCACGACCGGTGTCGGGGTTGACCCGTGCGCCGACGGGGTGCTGCATCCACGAGTTGGCGGCGATGATGAAGAACGCCGACATGTTCACCGCGATGGCCACGACCCAGATGCAGGCCAGATGGACCAACCGGGGCAGCCGGCTCCATCCGAAGATCCACAGCCCGATGAACGTGGACTCGAAGAAGAATGCGGCGAGGCCTTCCATGGCCAGCGGAGCGCCGAAGACGTCGCCGACGAAGCGGGAGTACTCGCTCCAGTTCATCCCGAACTGGAACTCCTGGACGATGCCGGTGGCCACCCCGAGGGCGAAGTTGATCAGGAACAGCTTGCCGAAGAACCGGGTCAGCCGATACCAGGCCGGGTTGTCGGTGATCAGCCATGCGGTCTGCATGACGGCGATCAGCGGCGCCAGCCCGATAGTCAGCGGCACGAAGATGAAGTGGTACACGGTGGTGATGCCGAACTGCCACCGCGACACATCGAGCGCGTCCATCTGCCCTTCTTTCGTGGCTGTGCAACCAGCCTACGACAGGGCGTAGTAGACGTCAGCGTGTGTTAGGTCACCGGTGTCTCTGCCTCGGGCGTCTGGGTCTCAGGCGCCGTGGCCTGGGGTGACGGCGTTTCGGTGTCCTGGTCCTTCGAGGCCTTGCGGATGGCGAACGCGGAAACCACCTCGAACACACCTAGGACAACGAGCCCGATCCCGGCAACCAGGGTCAGCGCCGCGAGCGACGGGAACGGCAGTGCCAACAGGATGACGCCGGCGATCAGGTTGAGCACGCCGATGAAGATCTCCCATGCGCGGCCGGGCAGGGTGGGGTCGCTGATCGCCGACACCGCGGTGGCCACACCACGGAAGATGAACCCAATACCGATCCAGATCGCCAGCAGCAGGATCGACTCCTGCAAGCTGCGGAAACACAGCACCGCCAGGATCAGCGCCGCGGCGCCGCTGATGAACAACAGCACCCGCCCGCCGGCCGAGATGTGCAAGCTGAACGCGAAGATCACCTGCGCAATACCGGCAACCAACAGATACGCGCCGAAGAAGATCGCCGCGATGATGATCGTGATTCCCGGCCAGGCGAGGATCAGCACGCCGAGGATCAGGGCGATGACGCCGGAGAGCAGCGTCGACTTCCAGAGGTGTTGCGACAGGTTGGGTGGGGCTGGGCTTTCCATGCGCGAAGTCTGGCACAAAGCAGCATCCAAAGACCTGCTTTCCCGCACCACCGACCCGCAGATTGACGCTTGCGCAAATCTCTCCACGCGTCGCGCGCAAACGGTGTGACATGCACACTGGAGACTAGTGTTCGGTCGCACAGTGCGTATTCGGTACGATGATCAACCACCAGCAACCGTATGAGCACAGTCACCTGCCGCAACCGAGCAAACGAGGAGTGATGATGACACGGACCGTCCTGCGCCGGGGCGCCGCCGCAACGGTGGCCGCTTTACTCGTTGCGACAGGCGCCGGGCTGGCCGTCGCACCCGCGCACGCCGGCGAGAAGGACGACCAGTTCATCGAGTACCTGGACCAGAAGGGCGTGCCGTACTCCAATAAAACGGAGGCCATCCGCGTTGCCAAGGACTTCTGCCTGGCGCGGACGAGGCAGAACGCACCCAAGTGGCGCGCGGCCTACCACCTCGCGAACGATCAGGGCTGGACCGAGACCGAAGCCGCCCACTTCGCCGAGGCTGCGATACCGACGTACTGCCCGCGAGTCTGGCAATAGGCGCGGGTCCGAGTTCTCCTGCTCCCGCCTTAGCTCTCCACTACTGTTCCGTTACCGGTCTTGCAAACCGGTTCCCGGGAGGCAGAAAGCCGAGGGTGAAGCGTGTCAGGTGCGGGTCAAAACCGTCGAAGGGCACTGTGGCGCATCGCCACAGCGGGTGCTGCGGCCAGCGCCCTTGCGCTGTCGGGTTGCGCTGGCAACACGGCCACAGACGACACCGCCGCACCGACCACCACGGCGCCTGCGCAGAAGATCGACAAGATCGCCAATACCGTGCCCGAGGCGATCAAGTCGTCCGGAGAGCTGGTCATCGGCGTCAAGATTCCCTACCCGCCCAACGAGTTCAGAGATCTCAGCGGCAAGATCGTCGGCTTCGACGTCGACCTGATGAACGCGATCGCCGCGACGCTGGGGGTGGCACCGGACTACCGTGAGTCCGATTTCGCCAAGATCATCCCGTCCGTCCAGGGCGGCACGTACAACGTCGGCATGTCGTCGATCACCGACACCAAAGAGCGGGAGGAGTCCGTCGACTTCGTCACGTACTTCAGCGCGGGCATCCTGTGGGCGCAGCGTCCCGGTGAGCCGGTCGATCCGAACAACGCATGCGGAATGAAGGTGGCGGTGCAGGCCACCACCATCCAACAGGTCGAGGAACTACCCGCCAAGAGCAGAACCTGCACCGACGCCGGTCGACCGCCGATTGGGATCGTCTCGTTCGACGGGCAAGACGCGGCTACCGACGCGCTGATCCGAGGCGAAGTCGATGCGATGTCGGCGGATTCGCCGGTCACGTCCTATGCCATCAAGCAACGCAACGGCAAAATCGAGGCGGCAGGTGAGATGTTCGATTCAGCGCCGTACGGATGGCCGGTGCAGAAGGGTTCGCCCTTGGCGCAGTCGTTGCAGATGGCCCTTCAGCATCTGATCGACACCGGTACCTATGAGGAGATCGCCAGGAACTGGGGCGTCGAGAGCGGGATGATCGACAAGCCGGTCATCAACGGCGCCACCAACTAGGGATTGCGCGGTGATGCGGAACACGCCCGACCCGGCCGCCCCGCTATGGCGGGCGGCCCAGGTGTTCCGGTTGCTGAGTTGTCTTTACGCGCTTGGTTTTCAAATCGCGGTCAACCCCGCGCTGGACCGGCCGGTGCTCGGCTGGCTGCTGTTCGGTGCGCTGATCGCGTGGAGCGCAGCCTGTGCGGTCGCCTACCTGAGCGGGTTCGGCCGACGCCCGTCGTGGGTGCTGGCTGAGATCGTGGTGGTGCTGGTGTTGATCCTGTCCACCGAACTGGTTGCCTCGCAGCAATGGGCGCTTGACAACCAGTCCTGGCCGACGACGTTGTGGGCCACCAACGCCACGATCTCGGCGGCGATCCTGTTGGGCCCGATCGCCGGCATGCTGACCGGGGTGGCGGTGGTGATCGCCAGCATGGCGGTAAAGGGCGTCGTCACTTACGATCTGGGCCGCAACGCCACCATCGTCATCGAACTGGCTGTCGGTCTCGCGGTCGGCATGGCCGCCCAGACCGCGCGCAGGGCACACGCCGAACTGTCCGCCGCGGCGCGTCTGGCCGCCGCACAGCAGGAGCGGGAACGGTTGTCGCGAGAGGTGCACGACGGCGCCATTCAGGTGCTCGCGTTGGTATCGCGGCGCGGCCGCGAAATCGGCGGCGACACTGCGGAACTCGCGCAGCTTGCCGGTGAGCAGGAGCGGGCGCTGCGGCGGCTGGTGAGCTCCGGCGATGCCGAACCGCGGGTCGGGCAGATGACCGACATCGGGGCGCTGTTGCGGTCGCGCGCATCCGATCGGGTGTCGGTGAGCCTGCCCGCCGAACCCGTGCTGCTCGACGCACACACCGCGACCGAACTGTGCGCGGCAGCCACCAACGCGCTGGACAACGTCGCCGCCCACGCCGGACCGGGCGCCCGGGCCTTCGTGCTGCTGGAGGATCTGGGTGACTCGGTGACGGTGAGCGTGCGCGACGACGGCATCGGCATCCCCGACGGCCGGCTAGCCGAGGCCGTGCATGAAGGGCGCGTCGGCGTGGCCAAATCGATTGTGGGACGGATGGCTTGGCTGGGCGGAACCGCCAAGCTGCACACCGGACCGGAAAGTGGAACGGAATGGGAACTGACGGTACCCCGACGGTGATGGTGGTCGACGACCATCCGATCTGGCGTGACGCGGTGGCCCGCGACCTGGCCGAGGACGGGTTTGACGTCGTCGCGACCGCTGACGGGGTCGGGACCGCTCGGCGCCGGGCGGCCGCCGTGCAGCCCGACGTCGTCGTGATGGACATGCGCCTCGCGGACGGCGACGGTGCGATGGCCACGACGGAGGTGCTCGCCGTGTCACCGTCGTCGCGCATCCTCGTGTTGTCCGCCTCCGATGAGCGCGACGACGTCCTGGAGGCGGTTAAGGCTGGGGCCATCGGATATCTGGTCAAGAGCGCGTCCAAACAAGAGCTCGGCGATGCGGTACGGGCGACGGCCGATGGCCGCGCGGTGTTCACCCCGGGTTTGGCCGGTCTGGTGTTGGGGGAGTACCGCCGCATCGCGAAGAACCCGGCGCCGGGCCCGCAGACACCGAGCCTCACGGAGCGGGAGACCGAGATCCTGCGTCATGTCGCGAAAGGGTTGACCGCCAAGCAGATCGCCGCACGGCTGTCGTTGAGCCACCGTACGGTCGAGAACCACGTGCAGGCGACGTTTCGCAAACTTCAGGTTGCCAACCGCGTTGAACTGGCCCGTTATGCGATCGAGCACGGGTTGGACAAGGAATCCGAGTAGTCCTACTCATCCGGAAACGCTCGTCGCGCTGCGACGATGACGCCATGAGCGAACCGCAGCATGCCGTCATCGCCCGGCTGTCGGCCGACTTCTCCGCGATCTCGCAGTACATGGCGCGGGTCTCAGCAGACCTGACGTATTTGGACCGACTGCTTTCGGAGCGCACGTCGGGCGCGCCCGCGCCGGCACCGTCGTACTGGCCGCAGTACGCCCAACCGCAACAGGCGCCGTCCCAGCCGACGCAACTCACGGCGGCCCCACCTGTGACGCCGACACCGCCCAGACAACCCCGCGACGACGGCTGGATCGGCAAGGTGCTCGCCGTCGCCGGCGTCGCGGTCACGTTGATCGGCGTCGTGCTGCTGCTGGTGCTGGCCGCCCAGGCCGGCATCCTGCGACCGGAGATCCGCGTCGCGGCCGGCGCCGGGCTCGCCGCCGCGCTGGTGGCCACCGCGGGCTGGCTATGGAGTAGGCCCGGGGGCCGGACCGGCGCGATCGCGTTGGCGGCCACCGGCGTTGCCGCGGCCTACATGGACGTCATCGCCGTCACCACGATCTATGACTGGGTATCGGCGCCGGTCGGTCTCGTCATTGCCGCGGTGATCGGCGGTGCCGGGCTGACGTTGGCCCGGCGCTGGGACTCCGAGCAACTGGGACTGCTGGTGCTGGTCCCGCTGTTGCTGCTGGCGCCGGTCCTGGTCGGCACCGTCAACCTGCTGCTCGTGGCGTTCATGCTTGCGTTGGCGGCCGCCTCGCTGCCGGTGCAGCTCGGCAAGGACTGGATCTGGTTGCACTGCGCTCGAACCGCCGCGGCCACCGTTCCGCTGCTGATGGCCCTGCTCGCCGTGAGCTTCGACGACGGCCACGATCCGGCGCTGGCAGCGGCGTGCGCTATCGCGGCGGGGTTGGCGCTCCTCGGCGCGCTGATCCTGTCGCCGTGGACCGCGAACCGGATCGGGATGGCGCTGCTGACCGGCGCCGGGGTGCTGCCGGCGCTGTGTGTTGGCCTGGCGGCGGACCGGCTGGTGGCCGCCGCCATGGCGGCTGTCCTGGCGGCGGTGCTGCTCGCGTTCGTGCTTCTCGGTGGACGGCTACCCGCGGTTCAAGGCGGTGCTCGGCAGGTGTGGGCGGTGTTGTCGGCGGTCGCGGCGTTGATCGCCGTGCTGGTCGCATTCGACGGGCACATCGCCGCGCCGGTGCTGCTGGCGATGGCGGTTGTGGTGGCCGTAGCGGGCCGCTCCGACGCGGTCGCGAGGTGGGCCGCGGTCGGGTTCACCGTCGTGGGCGGCGCTTTCTACCTGAGCTATGCCCCGCCCGACACCTTGGTCGAGGCCACCGCCACCCCGTCGGCGACGGGTATCTCCACGCTGATCGCGAGCCTTCTGCTGATCGCATGTGCCGCGGCGATCGTGTGGTCGTTTCCGGGTCGTGATTCGACGGCCTGGGCCGGCGCGGCCGTCGTGGTGGTCTATGCGCTCACCGCGTTCACCGTCACGGCCGGTGTGCTGATCGGCGGTGTGGAAGGCGGCTTCTTCGGTGGGCACATGGCAGCGACCATCTGCTGGATCGCCCTGGCCGCGGCGCTGTTCGGCTACGGGGCACGGCTGCCGCGCGCGGACCGCTCACTGCCGATCGGCGGCGGACTGGCACTGGTTGTCGCCGCGATGGCCAAGCTCTTTCTGTTCGATCTTTCAACGTTGGACGGCATCTTCCGGGTGGCCGTGTTCATCGTCGTCGGGCTGGTGCTATTGGGTATGGGCGCCGGGTACGCACGGCTGCTCGAGCGCCAGGACCAGCAAAAAGAGCAGCCGGTGTGATACGCATCATATGCTAAACTGGATTGAGTCCAATCTAGGAGATGTTGGAGTGGATATGACCAAGAACGCACGTCGAACCGAAGACGATGTCCAAGAATTTGTCGCCTCGACCGAACTGAGCGCGAACCTACAGCGAGTACTTATCGACCTCATTGAACTGCACCTCCAGGGTAAGCAGGCGCACTGGAACGTCGTCGGGACCAACTTCCGCGACCTTCACTTGCAGCTCGACGAACTCGTCGACCTGGCCCGTGCGGGCAGCGACGTCGTCGCCGAGCGGATGCGCTCCCTGTGGGCTGTTCCGGACGGCCGTACGGACACCGTCGCAGCCACCACGACCCTTCCGCAGTTCCCTGGCTTTGAGCAGAGCGCGAGCGAGGTCGTCGACCTGATCGCGACCCGTACCTACGCCGCTGTCGACACCATGCGCAAGGTGCGCGACGCCGTCGAGGCTGAGGACCCCATCAGCGCCGACATCCTGCACGGGCTGATCGACGGTCTGGAGAAGCAGGCCTGGCTGATCAAGTCGGAGAACCGGAAGGTCTAATCCGATCGCATCGTTTCGCGCCGGAGCGGGTACTCCGCTCCGGTGACCGTGACACGAGACATACGCGCTTCGCGCCAACAGGTGTGGGACGTAATGGCCGACGGGTGGACTTATTCGCAGTGGGTGGTCGGTAACAGCCGGATGCGGGCGGTGGACCCGAACTGGCCAGACCCCGGCTCCAAGATCTGCCACTCCATCGGCGTTTGGCCGCTGTTGCTCGACGACGTCACCGTCGTCGAGCACAGTGAGCCGTTGGAGCAGCTGGTGCTGCACGCGAAGGGCCGTCCCATCGGGGGCGCGCGGATAACATTGCGGCTCAGCGATATCCCCGGCGGCTGCCGGGTGGAGATGGAGGAGTGTCCGGTCAGCGGGCCCGCCGCTGTGCTTCCGGACCGGCTGTCTGACCTCGCGGTGTGGCCGCGCAACCGTGAAACGCTGTGGCGGCTGGGTGCACTGGCCGAACGGCTCAACCCCGCCGAGGTGTCGGATTAGCTGACCGGGCGCAGTTCGACGGCGCGGCGGGTGGCCGCGTCGTCGCGGCGCCCCACCAGGTACCAGGTGTACATCACGCCCTTACCTTTGACGTCGACCGCGCCGCGCTCCTCGAACAGGTACGAATCCTTGAGCCGCTCATAGACGTTTTGCGGGACCTGGATTCGGCCTTCTTCATCGGTGGATTCCATGCGCGCCGCGACGTTGACGGTGTCGCCCCACACGTCGTAGAAGAACTTGCGTGCCCCGACGACGCCGGCAACCACGGGGCCGGCCGCCAACCCGATGCGGATCGGCACGATACGGCCGTGCGGGTCACGGTAATCCGCGACGGCTTCGGCCATGTCCAGCGCAAGGCAGGCCAGCGCCTCGAGGTGGTCCTCCCTCGGGTTGGGCACCCCGCTGACCACCATGTACGAATCACCTGTGGT
The DNA here is from genome assembly GCF_053483195.1 of Mycolicibacterium sp. XJ2546. NCBI lineage: Bacteria > Bacillati > Actinomycetota > Actinomycetes > Mycobacteriales > Mycobacteriaceae > Mycobacterium > Mycolicibacterium sp. XJ2546. The sequence goes on from NZ_JBEFRW010000009.1 coordinate 136,593, forward strand.
CTTCACCTTCTCCAAGCCATGCCGATCGACCAGCGCGTCGAGATCGGTGTAGAGGCGATCGAGAAACCGCACCAGATCGCTGGGTGTGGTGTCGCTGGCGCGCTTGGTGTATCCGGCGATGTCGGCGAGCAGAATCGAGGCGTCGTCGTACTTGTCGGCGATGATGTTGTGGGTCGGATCCTTCAGACGCTCGGCGATGGTGGCCGGCAAGATATTGGCCAGCAGCTGTTCGGACCGGTCGTATTCGGCCTCCATCGCCAGCCGGGCGCGCCGGATTTCCCGCATCGCGTACCAGATGGTCGCCACCAGCAGGAGCCACGCGGTGATCACCGTCAGGACAAACGACATTTGAAACGCCCATGGCGGTTGCGCACCGGTGTCGTTGGGCACCAGGAACTCGAGCAGGATGACCGCCGCGGCGCCGACGGCCATCAGCACGGCCGCTACGACCATATGGTCCAGACCGAGGACCACAAGCGTGATCGCCGCGGCGACCACGAAGTACAACTGCAACCCGGTGCCGGTGCCCAGGTGCACGCACAACACGGTGATCGTCGCGTAGGCGACCACGAAGTACACCAGCGGCGCCACGAGTTCCCCGAACCGGCAGAGGGAGGGGATCGTCATGAAGACCAACGCGCAGCCGAAGTTGAGCAGCGGAACCCACCAGATGTTCCCCTCGACCAGCACGGCTTGTACCCCGAAGAAGGCGATGATGGCAGCGCTGATCCGCGCGGTCATGCTCAGCACCCGGCGATGACGCTCCGCGGTCTTGATGTGGTGGCGAGTTCGGGCCGGCGCTCGACTCTCCAGTGCCACGTCGGGCACGCAGACCGCTCGGAAGTTCGCGACCACCGTCAAAGCGTAACCGCCGCACACCGTGCCGACCTGCGATTTTGCCTCCGCCTCGCACTCGGCTTAGGAAGTGGCAGGCAATACCGGCGACGGGGTCGGCGCCGAGAAATCACCGCTGACGAAAATAATGGCCGACATGACGTTGCTCGAGATTCAACTGGCTAGCCGGCAAGCGAACCCGACCTGTACCGGTGAAGACGGCGGTACACAGGTCTTTCAGAGCTGACGGCCGCATGCCATCGCGTGTAATAAGTGTCGGAAACGAGTTTGCTGTATTCGCAGCGAAAGTCCCATTGGCGCGTTATTTGCGAATTGCGTATTGCGCTATCTTAAATCGGCTAATTTGAATCCATCGTCTGTGGCAACGCCAAGCGTGCGTCGAGAACAGGAGTGGCATGAGGGCCATCGTCAAACGTCGACTTCGGCGCTGGGGGTTGGCCGCGGTGATTGCCGCCGCGCCGATAGCCATTCTGTGCGCGTACGTGACCAATTTGCTCGTCCCGACCGAGCCGACGGGCAAGCCCAGATACGACGCGGCGGCGCTGCACATCGTGCCCACGGCGACCATCAAAGACGAGTCGACGACGATCGGGATCGCCGACTCGGATATGTATGACCCGAATCTGACCGAGGATGAGATCATCAAGCGCTTCGACGACATGCAAGCGCTAGGCGTCGACACTTTGCGGGTTCTGGTGCCGTGGGCGGCGATCCAGCAGGCCGAGCCAGGTAGCCCCCTGGAAGAGCTGTTCCCGCAGGATTGGAGCCGAATCGACTTCATCCTCAGCCAGGCCCAAGAGCGCGATATGGCAGTGCTGGGCGTGCTGAACTCCACCCCGTACTGGGGCGGCGCCGACGGCAGCGGCTGCCTCGGCTGTCCCGGCGTCGCGCCGGATCCGGCGAAGTTCGCCGCGTTCGCAAGTGAAGCGGTCACCCGGTTCGACACGCTTTATCCGGGCGTCGTCTCGGCCTATGAAGTGTGGAACGAGCCGAACTATTACCGCTCGTGGTTCCCGGCGGTGGATCCCATCGCCTACACCGAGGTGTTGAAGGCGGCCTACACCGCGATCAAGGCCGCGGACCCCGACGCGACTGTCGTCGCCGGCGTGCTGGGCGCGGTCATTTCGGCGGGCGGGTTCACGATGGATCCGGTGACGTTTGTGCAGACGATGTATGCCAACGGCGCCAAGGGGTACTTCGACGCGCTGTCGTACCACCCGTACAGCTACGACCGGCCGTTCGGGGAGCAGAACCCCAATTTCATCTCGCCGCTGCGCGCCCTGTTGGAAATGCGCCAAACGATGTTGGACAACGGTGATGACCTGGTGAAGATCTGGGCGACCGAGTATGGGCTGCCGACGTCGATCGTCAGCGATCAACAGCAGGCCGATTTCATCGAGGACTTTCTCAACACCTGGGCGGACGGGCTGACCGAGGAACAACTAGCCCAGTTGCCAGCGGAGTTCCTCCCGTTGGTGGCCGACTGGGAGAACTGGATCGGCCCGGCGTTCATCTACACGCTGCGTGACCGGTTAGCCGCCCCGGACACCGAACAGGGCTCGATGGGGCTGTACTACTTCGACGAGGCCAGCGGTGATTGGAAGATGAGGCCAGCCGCCGAGGTCATCAAGTCGATCATCGAGGGCCGCGCGCCCGACAGCCTGGCAGAAGCGCTGGCCGCGTCGCTGCAGAAGCTCGTCGAGCAGGTGGCTGACTCGGTGGCGGCCGCGGTCCAGAACGCGGTGCCGGCGGTGACTGCGACCGTCCAGCAGATCGGGGCACAGGTCGCCGATGCGTTGGCGAATGCCCTTGCCGCGTTGTTGGGCTCGGTGTCGAAACCCGCGGCGACGACGGCGGCGACGGCGGCCGATGCGCCGTCGGCGGATGCGTCCGCGACCGCTGAGCCGTTGATGGCTGAGGAGCCCATTGAGCCCACCGAGCCCGTCGAGGAGAAGGTGACCGAGGCCATTGAGTCCACCGAGCCCGTCGAGCCCGTCGCGGCCGTCGAAACCATCGAGACCGAGGCCGAGTTAGAGGTCACCGACTCCGTCGAGGTCGACCCTGAACCGCAGCCTGCCCGCGACGACTCCGGCGAAGACGAGGTCGATCTGGACGAGGACGCGCTGGATTTCGAGGACATCGATACGGACATCGAGACGGACCTCAGCGATGTCGACGACGTGACGGACACCGACAGCACGACGACGGACGGTAAATACGACCACGGTGGCGTCGAAAATGAGACATCCGTCGACGCCGACGCGTCGGACACGGACACCGGGGGAGACGACGCGGGCGACACAAGCGATGCGGACACCGACGCGGCGGCCTAGCGGAAAGCCCTGGAGCACAAGGGTTCCAGAGCGCAAACAGTGCCCTCGGTGGGATTCGAACCCACACTGTCTGGGTTTTGAGTCCAGTTCCTCTGCCAGTTGGGATACGAGGGCGTCGGGACGTGTACTCCCGCGCGGCTTACTACCTTAGAGGATGCCCCGGCGTCGCTGATCGTGGCCGCTACCGCCACAATATCCACTATGACCGGGTCACCGACCGACGCCGAGAAATCACGCCGCGTTCTCGTCGCAGAAGACGAAGCGCTCATCCGGATGGACTTGGCCGAGATGCTGCGCGACGAAGGCTACGAAATCGTCGGTGAGGCCGGCGATGGGCAGGAGGCCGTCGACCTGGCCGAGCGCCTCAAACCCGATCTGGTGATCATGGACGTCAAGATGCCCCGTCGTGACGGCATCGACGCGGCCTCTGAGATCGCGAGCAAGCGCATCGCGCCGATTGTCATCCTCACCGCGTTCAGCCAGCGTGACCTCGTCGAGCGGGCCAGAGATGCCGGCGCGATGGCCTACCTGGTCAAACCGTTCACCATCACCGACCTTGTCCCGGCCATCGAAGTGGCGGTCAGCCGGTTTCGTGAGATCTCTGCCCTTGAGCAGGAGGTCGCCACCCTGGCGGACCGGTTGGAGACCCGCAAGCTCGTCGAGCGCGCCAAGGGGTTGCTGCAGAGCACACACCAGATGACCGAACCCGAGGCGTTCAAATGGATCCAGCGCGCCGCGATGGATCGGCGAACGACGATGAAACGGGTCGCCGAGGTGGTCCTGGAAACCCTCGACACCTCCGACTCGTCGTGAGCATCGGGCGTTTTTCCGACTAATGGTGACTCCGCTTCCCTAAGATCACAGCTTGGCCATGCCGACCTCTGCTGTGCGTGCATCTGATTTAGGAGCGACTCGATGAAGAACCGGACACTGGCTCGCGCCTTCGCCGCTGCGGGTATCGCCTCGTTGGCACTCGCCGGCTGTTCGTCGGGTGAGCAGTCGAGTGAGGAATCCGTCGCCGCCGAGGGCGAAGCGCAGGGCACCGCCGAAGTCGTCACCACCGACTGTGAACCCCCACAGGCGACCGCGGGCCCCACCCCGGACACCACCGCGATGAAGATCGGCACCTTGCTGCCCGAAACCGGGACGCTGTCCTTCCTCGGACCGCCCGAGATCGCGGCTGTGCAGGTAGCCGTTGGCGAGATCAACGAGGCAGGCGGAGTGTTGGGCCAACCGGTCGGGTTGGTCACCGGCGATTCCGGCGACACCACCACCGACACCGCGAACGTCACGGTCGACCGCGAGCTCGCCGAGGGCGTCGACGTCATCGTCGGGGCCGCCTCATCGGCGGTGTCGCTCAAGGTGATCGACAAAATCACCAGCGCGGGCGTGGTGATGTTCTCCCCGGCCAACACCTCCGACCAGTTCGTCTGCTACCCGGACCGGGGCCTGTATTTCCGGACCGCGCCTACTGACGTGCTGCAGGCGCAGGCGCTGGCCCAGCTCATCACCCAGGATGGTGCGCAGCGGGTGGTTGTGTTGGCGCTCAACGATCCCTACGGAACGGGCCTGGCCAACAACGCGGTCAATAACCTCGAGACCGCAGGCATCGGATCCGACCAGATCAAGAAGATCATCTACGACCCGAACGCGCAGTCTTTCAACGCCGAGGTCGACCAGATCAGGGAGTTCAACCCGGACGCGGTCGCGGTGATCGGCTTCGAAGAAAGCGCGAAGATCCTCACCCGCATGCACGAGGTGGGCATCGGCCCCTCCGACGGCATGTTCGTGTACGGCACCGACGGCAACATGGGCAACGCGCTGGGCGAGGGCGTCGCGCCGGGACTGCTGGCCGGGATGAAAGGCACCGCGCCGATGACCGAGACCAGCCCCGAGTTCCGGGATCGACTGCTCGCGGTCAACGGCGCCCTGGTCGACTTCAACTACGCCGGCGAGGCCTACGACGCGGTAGTCATCTCCTCGCTCGCCGCCGAGCAGGCCGGTTCGACGGCCGGAGTCGACATCGCTGCGAACATCAACGCGGTGACTCGCGACGGCGTGAAATGCACGACGTTCGCGCAGTGTCGGGATCTGCTCGCCGCCGGCGAGAGCATTGACTACGACGGTGTGACCGGCCAGTTGGCGTTCGGACCCGCGGGCGAGCCGTCGATCGGCTCCTACGGCAGCCTCGAGTTCGACGCGAACAACAAGATGCAGACCATGGACTACATCGTGGTGGAGAACACGTAGCTAGCCGCGACTAGCCCGAATCACGTTTGCCGGCAAGGGTTCCCAGGTACAGCTCGATCACCTTGGGATCGTTCATCAGGTTGCGGCCGCTGTCGGTGTAGGCATTGACACCCTGGTCCAGGACGTAGCCGCGGTCGCAGATCTGTAGGCATCGGCGGGCGTTCTGCTCGACCATGATGACCGAGACGCCCGTGGCGTTGATCTGCTTGCAGCGGATGAAGACCTCGTCGGCGAACATCGGTGACAGCCCTGCCGACGGCTCGTCGAGCAGCAGCACGGACGGTTCCATCATCAGGGCCCGGCCCATCGCGACCATCTGGCGCTCGCCGCCGGACAGCGCCCCGGCCTTGACGCGGCGTCGCTCGGCCAGCAGCGGGAACAGCTCGCTGACGAACTCGAACCGCTCGGCGAATTTGGACGACCGCAGATAGATGCCCATCTGCAGGTTCTCCTCGATGGTCAGCGAGGCGAACACGTTTTGGTTCTGCGGCACGTAGCCCACACCCATGGTGACGAGAACGTGCGCGGGGGCGGCGGTGATGTCCTCACCGCGCAGGGTCACCCGCCCGGACCGCACCGGGATCATCCCGAACAGCGCCTTGAGCAGCGTGGACTTACCTGCCCCATTGGGCCCGATGATGCCGACGATCTCGCCGTCGCGTAGGAAGAAGTCGCAACCGCGCAGGATGTCGACGTCGCGCAGGTAACCGGCGACCAGGCGGTCCGCTCGCAGCAGCGCGCCTTCGGCCTGACGCGCATGCTCCTCCGGGGTGGCCGCGACTTCGCTCACGGGATTGGCTCAGACAGGTCGCCGCCGGCCTCGATCGTGCCCGCAACAGCCCGCTCGAGCTGCACGGCCAGCTGCGCGGTGGCGCCGACCGGGTTGCCGTGCGCGTCGAACTCGAGCACCTGATCGTGGTGGCTGCCCAGATACGCATCGACCACCGCCGAGTTGTCGGCCAGGTTCTCCGGCGTCGACTCGGCGATGACCGCGCCCTGCGCCATCACGACGACCCAGTCGCTGATATCGCGGATCACGTCCATGTCGTGCTCTACGAACAGCACCGTCATCCCTTCGTCGCGCAGCGACCTGATGTGCTCGAGCAGGTTCTGGGTGAGCGCCGGGTTCACCCCCGCCATCGGCTCGTCGAGCATGATCACCTTCGGATCGGTCATCAACGCCCGCGCCATCTCGAGCAGTTTGCGCTGGCCACCGGACAACGAACCGGCCATATCGTCGGCCTTGGTGTCCAGCTTGAAGCGGGACAGCATCTCGTGCGCACGGGCCGTGATGTCGCGCTCCTGCTGGCGCCAGGCCGGCCGGATCAGCGAGGTGAAGAAGCGTTCGCCGGTCTGGTTGCCCGCGCCGAGCCGCACGTTGTCGAGCACGGTCATTTTCGCCAGCGCCTTGGTGAGCTGGAACGTGCGCACCGCGCCCCGGCGCGCCACCCGATGCGGAGGTAGCTTGCCCATCGCTTTACCGTCCAGCGTCCAGGATCCGGTGTCGGGCCGGTCGAACCCGGTGAGCAGGTTGAAGAACGTGGTTTTGCCGGCGCCGTTGGGGCCGATCAGGCCGGTGATGACGCCGCGTTCCACCTCCAGATGCGTGACATCCACAGCCTTGAGGCCGCCGAAGGTCCGAGACATGTTGTCCACCACCATGATCGGATCCGGTTTGGCGGAGCCGGGCTCGGCGGCCACGCCAGCGAACGGGGACGTGTCAACCATCGAGCGCCACCTCCCGTCTTCGTCCCATGATGCCCTGTGGACGAAACACCATCAGCAATGCGATGACAACGCCCAGCAGCACGTAGCGCATCGCGCCGACTTGGGCGTCGGTCAGCGGCAACAGCGGCTCGGGTCCGGCGATCGCCTGGCGCATCAACGCATCGGGAATCGCCAGGAAAAACCAGAACAGCATGGCGCCGACGACCGGCCCGAACACGGTGGCAGCCCCGCCGAGAAGCAGCGCCCCGAACGCATAGAACGTCTGCGCCGTCGAGTAGAAGTCGGGGTGGATCGACTTGGTCTGCAACGCGTTGAACACCCCGCCCATGCCGCCGATGATCCCGCCGATGATCAGCGCCTGCAGCTTGTAGACGAAGACGTTCTTGCCGAGCGCGCGCGCCGCATCCTCGTCTTCGCGGATCGCCTTGAGGACCCGGCCCCACGGGCTGTGCGCCAGCAGGTACACGAACGCGCACAGCACCAGGACCAGCGTCCAGCCCACCACCATCGCCCATACGTCGTCGCCGACGAAGCGCACCCCGAAAATCGAATACTGCTTGCTGGAATCGAACGGGCTGAACCGGGTGAACGGTTCGGCGAATCCGTAGAGGCCGTTGGTCGAGCCCGTGACCGGATCCGACGCGGTAGATCGGAATATCAGCCGTAGCACCTCGGCGGCGGCGATCGTCGCGATCGCCAGGTAGTCGGCGCGCAGCCGAAGTGTGGGGATTCCCAACACAATTGCGAGCCCACCGGCTGCCGCCAACCCCACCAACACCCCGACCCAGAGCGGCTGTTGGTACGTGACGGTCATGATCCCGACGCCGTACCCGCCGAGCAGCGCGAAGCCGATCTGGCCGAAGTTCAGCAGCCCGGTATAGCCGAAGTGCAGGTTCAACCCGATGGCGAGCAGCGCATAAAAGATCGCCGATGGGCCGATCAACTGGGCGAACGATGTCTGTAGCGCGCTGACGATGTCCATGGCGGTCCTCAGCCGATTCTTTCCCGCGAGCCCAAGATGCCCTCCGGGCGCACGATCAAGATGAAGATCAGGATCAGCAACCCACCCACGTATTTGAGGTCCGGGTTGATCACCAGGGTGGACAGCTGCACCAGCATGCCGACGATCAGGCAGCCCAGCAGCGCACCGTAGGCGGTGCCGATCCCGCCGAGGATGATGCCGGCGAACATCAGCAAAAGCAGTTTGAATCCCATCTCCCACTGCACGCGGCCACCCAGTTCGGAAATTGCGAGCAGTACCCCGCCCAGGGCGGCCAGCCCGCCACCCAGGCACCAGACATAGGTGATCACCCGTTCGACATTGATCCCGGACGCCGCAGCCAGGCTCTTGTTGTCGGCGACCGCCCGCATCGCCTTGCCGATCCGGGTTTTCTGCAGCATCACGGCCACCGCGATGAGCACGACGACGCTGATGGCCATGGTCATCAGGTTGGTGTCGGTGATGGCGATCGGACCCCATTGGCGCTGGACGCTGACGGTGTGGTCGGCGAACGCCTGGGTGCGATCGGAGAACAGCATCAGGATCAGATACCTCAGGCAGATGGCCACGCCGATCGAGACCACCAGTTGCGGGATGAGCCCGATTCGTCGCGTCCGCAGGGGACGCCAGATCCCGGCGTTGTTGAGCCAGCCGACCGCGACGCCCGCGACCACCGCCAGCAGCGCGGAAAGCAGCAGCGAGAACCCCATCGTCACGTTGAACACCCAGGCAAACACGGCGCCGAGGGTTACCAGTTCCCCGTGCGAGAAGTTCGTCAAACCGGTCGTGCCGTACACCAGGCTGAGCCCGATCGCGGCGACCGCGATGACGAGCCCGAACCGCAGCCCGTCGATGGCCAGGTGGATGACGCGCGCATACAGGGGGGTGCCTTGGCCGGTGCGGACCTCACCGAACGTGAACACGACGGCGTTGACCCTGCCTGCGGTCACCTTCCGCGTCACCGTGCCCTGCACGCTGGTGTCCTCCGGGAGGGTGTCGGCGACCACCTCGAACGTGTAGGTGCCGTCGGGAACTTGCAGGGTCCAGCGTCCGGCCGCGTCAGATTCCGTGGTCGCGGCCTCCGCGCCGTCGGCATCCAGCGCACGGATCTCCGCGCCCGCGACCGGTTCGCCGGCGTCCACGAGCCGCCCGGACACCCGTGCGGTGTCCTCTTCGTCGGCGCCGGCCGGTCCTGCGCTCAACACGGCCGCGAACATCACGAACAGGAGCAGCAACAGGGCTCGCGAAAGCGTTCGAGCGCACGAGCCCAATGATCAACCTCCGTCACGATCGTTCCCCGGGACTGAGGGGACTGTATAGCGTGCGCGCACGTGTTGCCGGGAGCTAAATGAGTTGCACGCGACAGTTTTGGTTCGGGAAAGTGTGAAGGGCCGCGCCAGCCCGGTGGCGGAATTTATACGGAAGGCGTCACTACTGCCACTGTCGTGGGCGTTGCGGAAGGCGGAACATCGCTGACATGACCATCCTGATCGTGTTCATCGCAATGCTTGTGGTGCTCACGGTTGCCGCGATCGCGGAAAAGACTCCCGACACCCATCGCGAAGTCAGCCCGCACGGCCACTTCGACTTCTGAGCGGCGCGTCCGACGGCGTTGCTATGTTTTACCTCGGGGTTCTCCCTTGACTCCCGAGGCCAGAAGCCGCATGACCCGGAGGTGACCGCGTGCGCCGTCGTTGCACACGGAGCGCGCTGGTGTGGGGGTTGGCCTCGGCGACGGTGCTGAGCATGGCCGCGTGCGGGCAGTCCGCACCGGGCCCGACGGCGCCGCCGCCGGATTTGACGATCGTGGCCCAGGAGTCGATCGACCGGACCGGCGCCCGAGTCGACGTCGAGGCCCTCGGAGATCCGGCTGACCCGGCCGGGGACGGCAACGCGGTCTGTCCGCCGGTGTCGATCGCCATGGCCGGGCCGCTCAACGGCCCCGACGCGGCGCTCGGCGTCGGGATCAAGAACGGCGTGCAACTGGCCGTCGACAAGCACAACGCGGCCAACCCGGCGTGCCAGGTGCAGTTGAAGCCGTTCGACACCGAAGGCGATGCGGAGACGGCCACGCGGGTCGCGCCCCGCATCGTGGAGGACGCGTACACGATCGGGCTGCTGGGTCCGGTGTTCTCGGATGCGGCCATGGCGGCGGGGGAGGTGTTCGACCGCGCGGGTCTGGCGGCCGCGACGCCGTCGGCCACCAACGCGGCACTGAGCGCGCAGAATTGGCGCACGTTCTTCCGGGGATCGGCCAGCGACGCAGTGCAGGGTCCCGCGGTGGCCAACTACATGACCGCCACCCTGGGCAACCGCAAGGTATGCGTGGTCGACGACAGCACCGACTACGGCCTAGGGCTCGCCACGCGGGTGCGGGAAACCCTTGGTGCGATAGCGAATTCGGAATGCAACATCGCCGTCAAGCGCGGCGACACCGACTTCGAGGGGGCGGTGACACTGATCAACGCCGCCGCACCCGACTCGGTGTTCTTCAGCGGCTACCATGCCGAGGCCGCGCGACTGGTGCGGCAACTGCGCGACGCCGGCTTCACCGGCACATTCGTCGGGTCCGACGGCTCGAAGAACACGGCGTTTCTCGAGCAGGCCGGGGCAGCGGCCGCCGATGTCGTGCTGTCGTGTCCGTGCAGTCCGGCCACCCCGGAGTTCGCCGACGAGTACAGCCACACGTTCGGCGTCGTACCCGGCCCGTACAGCGCCGAGGCATACGACCTGGGCACCATCCTGCTCCGCGGTATCGACTCGGGCGCGATCACGCGCCCGGCACTGCTTGACTATGTGCGCACCTACGAAGGGCAGGGGATCGCGCGGGCGTACAGGTGGGCTGACAACGGCGACCTGGAAGATGCGCTGAACTGGATCTACCGCGTCGAGTAGCCCCGGGCTATTCGACGCGAAACCGCTTGGTACGGGTCGTCTTACCAGAGATCAGCCGCACCCGGCTGGGCGGCACGCCGAGGTGGCCGGCCAGCACTTTGGTGACGGCTTCGTTGGCCTTGCCGTCGACGGCGCGCTCCTGCACATAGATGGTCGTCGACCCGTCGTCGCCGACCTCCACCAGCGGCCCTTTCCGGCTCCCCGGCTTGACGCGCACCACGAGCGTGCGCGGGCTCGGCCCGCAACCCGGTGTGTCGCTCGCTGGGCCCACCGCTCGCTCGCGCTATCGGGCGACGATTACCGACGAGCCGTGGCCGAACAGACCCTGGTTCGCGGTGACACCGACCTTCGCGCCCTCGACCTGACGGCCGGTGGCCCGGCCCCGCAACTGCCAGGTGAGCTCGCAGACCTGCGCGATGGCTTGCGCCGGGATCGCCTCGCCGAAGCAGGACAGCCCGCCGGACGGGTTCACCGGGACCTTTCCGCCCAGAGCCGTTGCGCCGCTGCGCAACAGGCTTTCCGCATCGCCCTTGGCGCACAGGCCCAGGTGCTCGTACCAGTCGAGTTCCAGCGCGGTGGACAGGTCGTAGACCTCGGCGACGTCGACATCCTCGGGCCCGATGCCGGCCTCGGCGTACGCGGCGTCGAGGATCTGATCCTTGAACACCCGCTCAGGTGCCTCCACAACCGCGGTGGAATCCGTTGCAATGTCGGGTAATTCGGGAAGGTGCTGCGGATAGCGCGGGGTCACCGTGCTGACCGCCCGCACCGACGGTACCCCGTCGAGCGACCCGAGATGCTTCTGCGCGAAGGACTTGCTCGCAACGATCAACGCCGCCGCGCCGTCGGACGTCGCGCAGATGTCCAGTTGGCGCAGCGGGTCGGCGACCATCGGGCTGGCCATCACGTCCCCGACAGCGGATTCCTTGCGGTAGCGGGCATTCGGGTTGTGCAGGCCGTGGCGGGAGTTCTTCACCTTCACCGAAGCGAAGTCCTCCTGCGTCGCGCCGTAGAGATCCATCCGGCGGCGGGCCAGCAGCGCGAAGTACACCGGGTTCATCGCCCCGATAAGGTGGAAGCGCTGCCAATCAGGGTCGTTCTTGCGTTCACCGCCGACCGGCGCAAACGCGCCTTTGGGCGTGGTGTCCGCCCCGATCACCAGCGCGACGTCACAGAAGCCCGCCAGGATGTGGGCCCGGGCGCTCTGCAGCGCCTGCGAACCGCTGGCACACGCGGCATACGAGGACGACACCGGAACGCCGTTCCAGCCGAGCTTCTGCGCAAACGTGGACCCGGCGATGAAGCCGGGGTAGCCGTTGCGGATGGTGTCGGCGCCGGCCACCATCTGAACCTGCGGCCACTCCAAACCGGCCTCGGCCAGCGCGGCACGGGCGGCGACCACGCCGTACTCGGTGAAATCATTACCCCACTTGCCCCACGGGTGCATACCCGCGCCGAGGATGTAGAGCGGCGCCGAAGTGCCAGTGCTCATTCCGCCACCTTCCATGCGTAGACGACGCGCTCGACGTTGTCGTCATCGACATACAGCGTCATCGTGTCCAGCTCCATCTCCATACCGACCTTGAGGTCCTCGGCCAACGTGCCGTCCACCACTTTGCCCAGGATGATCAGACCCTCGTCGGCGAGCTGCACCGCGGCGACCGCGAACGGTTCGAACGGGTCTGGCGCCGGATAGGGGGCGGGCGGCGGATAGCGGTTTTCGGTGTAGCTCCACAGCGTGCCGCGGCGCGACAGCGGCACCTGGGCCAACTCGTCGCCGGTACAGGCGGGGTTGGGGCAGTTGTTGGCGCGCGGCGGGAACACATAGGTCCCGCACTGGTGGCATTTGCTGCCGATCAGATAGGGCGCGCCGGACTCGTCGGTGGCGAACCACCCGTCGATGGCTGGCTTCGTGGAGGCTGCTGACACGTCGGTCAGCCTACCGACCCGCCAAACCGCGCTGAAACATGTTCCAGTTTCGCGGTCACGGGGTGGCTTTCCGCGGCGCCGCGGTCGGCGAACCTCGGCGATTCTCTGCCATACCTGCGGGTTACCCGGGTAGCGTCCGCCCATACATCACGACCGGGGGCGGGCAGATGGGGGGCCGGGGAAGCGATGGGGCGTCGTGCCGGGAAACGAAGGACGGCGACCGGGGTCCGGCAGGCGGTCGACGCGTACACCGCCGGTCCGGTCGACCTGGCCTCGATGGCCGGTCCCTCGACACGTCCGCGTGGCGTCGACGACCCGATCTGGCAACCGATCAGCGGCATCTCGTTACAGGACTACGCCAGGCTGGTCCGCGAGGCACAGGCCCGCGGGGTCTTCGATCAGGCCGGGATGATCAACCTCGCGACGGCGCGTGGCTGGAACCCGCTGGCGACCAAGGCCGCGCTCGACGGGTGGTCGATCCGTATCGGCCAGTCGGTGGAAGTGGGTCAGCAATTCCGCAGCTTCCTTGGTTGTTGAGGCTGCCTACTACTTGTCACAGGCGGTGCATAGAGTAAGGCCGTGAGCCCAGCCAGCACCGCCACCGACAAGAAGAAGGGTTCGGTTCCTGCAGCCGAGCAGCAGCCGACATTGATGCTGTTGGACGGCAATTCACTGGCGTACCGAGCGTTTTACGCCCTGCCCGCGGAGAACTTCAAGACCAGAAACGGGCTGACCACCAACGCCGTCTACGGCTTCACCGCGATGCTGATCAATCTGCTACGCGACGAACAGCCCAGCCACATCGCGGCGGCGTTCGACGTGTCCCGGCAGACGTTCCGGGTCGACAAGTACCCGGAGTACAAGGCCGGCCGCTCGACCACGCCCGACGAGTTCCGCGGCCAGATCGACATCACCAAGGAGGTACTGGGCGCGCTCGGCATCACCGTGCTGGCCGAACCCGGTTTCGAGGCCGACGACATCATCGCCACGCTGGCCACCCAGGCCGAGGAGGGCGGTTACCGCGTGCTGGTCGTCAGCGGCGACCGTGACTCGCTGCAACTGGTCAGCGACGACGTCACCGTGCTGTACCCGCGCAAGGGTGTCAGCGAGCTGACCCGGTTCACCCCGCAGGCCGTGGTCGAGAAGTACGGGCTGACACCGCAGCAGTACCCCGACTTCGCGGCGCTGCGCGGCGACCCCAGCGACAACCTGCCGGGCATCCCCGGCGTCGGCGAGAAGACGGCGACCAAGTGGATCGCCGAATACGGATCCCTTCAGGGGCTGGTCGACAATGTCGATTCGGTGAAGGGCAAGGTGGGCGACGCGCTGCGGGCCAACCTGTCCAGCGTGGTGCTCAACCGCGAGCTGACCGACCTGGTCAAAGATGTGCCGCTGGCGCAGACCCCCGACACGCTGCGGATGCTGCCGTGGGACCGCGACCAGATCCACCGGCTGTTCGACGACCTCGAGTTCCGTGTCCTGCGCGACCGGCTGTTCGAGACGCTGGCATCGGCCGACCCCGAGGTCGACCAGGGCTTCGACGTCCGCGGCGGGCCGCTCGAAGCCGGAGAACTGGCCGGCTGGCTGGCCGAACACAGCCTGGGAAACCGGTTCGGTCTGGCCGTGGTGGGCACACACCAGGCGTTCGACAGCGACGCCACCGCACTGGCCATCGTTGCCGCCGACGGCGACGGCCGATACCTCGACACCGCGACGCTGACCCCCGAGGACGAGGCCGCGCTGGCGTCCTGGCTCGCCGACCCCGGACCACCGAAGGCGCTGCACGAAGCCAAGCTCGCGATGCACGACCTGGAAGGCCGCGGCTGGAAATTGGCTGGCGTCACGTCCGACACCGCGCTGGCCGCCTACATCGTCCGGCCCGGGCAGCGCAGCTTCGCCCTCGACGACCTGTCACTGCGGTATCTCAAGCGCGAACTGCGCGCGGAAACACCTGAACAGCAACAACTTTCGTTGCTCGACGATAGTGGCGGCGTCGACGACCAGGCTGTCCAGACACTGCTTCTGCGGGCCAGCGCGGTGATGGACCTCGCCGACGCGCTCGACGAGGAGCTCGCGCGGATTGACTCGTTGGCGCTGCTGAGCAACATGGAGCTGCCGGTGCAGCGGGTGCTTGCCGAGATGGAGGCCGCCGGCATCGCCGTCGACCTCGACCAGCTCGGCGAACTGCAGAGCGATTTCGCCGACCAGATCCGCGACGCCGCAGAGGCGGCGTACGCGGTGATCGGTAAGCAGATCAACCTGGGTTCGCCCAAACAGCTGCAGGTGGTGTTGTTCGACGAGCTGGAGATGCCCAAGACCAAGCGCACCAAGACCGGTTACACCACCGACGCGGACGCGTTGCAGTCGCTGTTCGACAAGACCGGGCACCCGTTCCTGCAGCATTTGCTGACCCACCGCGACGCCACCCGGCTCAAGGTCACCGTCGACGGGCTGCTGAACTCGGTGGCCTCCGACGGGCGCATTCACACCACGTTCAACCAGACCATCGCCGCCACGGGGCGGTTGTCCTCGACCGAGCCGAACCTGCAGAACATCCCGATCCGCACCGAGGCGGGCCGGCGGATCCGCGACGCGTTCGTGGTCGGTAAGGGTTATGCGGAGCTGATGACCGCCGACTACAGCCAGATCGAGATGCGCATCATGGCGCACCTCTCCAAAGACGACGGGCTGATCGAAGCGTTCCGTACCGGAGAGGACCTGCACTCGTTCGTGGCGTCGCGGGCATTTTCGGTGCCCATCGACGAGGTCACCGCCGAACTGCGGCGCCGCGTCAAGGCCATGTCGTACGGCCTGGCCTACGGGCTCTCCGCCTACGGGCTGGCCGCCCAGTTGAAGATCTCCACCGAAGAAGCCAAGGTGCAGATGGAGCAGTACTTCGACCGGTTCGGCGGGGTGCGCGACTACCTGCGCGACGTGGTGGACCAGGCGCGCAAGGACGGTTACACGTCGACCGTGTTCGGCAGGCGGCGCTATCTGCCCGAACTGGACAGCAGCAACCGGCAGGTCCGCGAAGCCGCCGAACGCGCCGCGCTCAACGCGCCGATCCAGGGCAGCGCCGCCGACATCATCAAGGTGGCGATGATCGACGTCGACAAGGCGATCAAGGACGCCGGGTTGACCTCGCGGATGCTGCTGCAGGTGCACGACGAGTTGCTGTTCGAAGTGGCGCCGGGGGAGCGCGACATCCTGGAGAAGCTGGTGCGCGAACAGATGGGCAACGCCTACCCGCTCGACGTACCGCTGGAGGTCTCGGTCGGTTACGGGCGCAGCTGGGACTCCGCGGCCCACTAGGCGGCAAGTAGCGCCCATGGACAATCTTCGCCACGACCAGCAGATCCGGTTCCTGGCGCGGCTGGGTTCGGCCATGGGCGCCGCGAACTACCCGGTTACCTTGATCCGGCAGATGCTGGCCCGGTCCTCGGCCGCCTACGGGGTGCCCAACGACTTCCTGGCGCTGCCCTACACCGTGCAGGTCGTCGGACCGGCCACCGAAGCCGGTACGGCGATGAAGTCCGCGCACCTGGAGGATGACCTGCGGTTCGATCAGACCTTTCCGTTGGCGCGGCTGGTGACAGCCACCATGAACGGCAAGGTGGATCCGGCCGAGGGCGATACCAAGCTCGACGAGATCCTCGCGACGCCGGCGCGGTTCCCCCAGTGGGTGACCGTGCTCGGATACGGCGTGTGGAGCGCGGGCCTGGGCCTGGTGCTGGAACCCACACCGCTGAACCTGCTGGGCGCCACCGTGCTGGGGCTGATGGTCGGCCTGATCGCCGTCGCGGGCCGACGGGTGCAGGCCTTGGCCCAGCTGGTGCCGGTGACCAGCGCCTTCCTCGTGGCGACGGTCTGCATCGCCGTCGCCGAATACCTGGGCCTGGACCACATCGGGCTGCGCGCGCTGATCCCGCCACTGGCGATGTTCCTGCCCGGGGCCGCCATCACGCTGGCGGTCATCGAGCTCACCTCGCGCGACACAGTCTCGGGTTCCAGCCGTCTGATCGGGGGGTTCATGCAGCTGGCGCAGCTGGTGTTCGGGATCCTCATCGCCGCCCAACTGTTCGGCCAGGACACCGCCAACCTCAGCGCGAGCCCGCTGAACACCATCGGTCCGTGGGCGCCGTGGCTGGGGGTGGCGGTCTACGCCGTCGGCGTGATGCTGTTCTTGGCCCCACCCGCCTCGTTCCTGCCGTGGCTGCTGGGCGTGTCCTACGCCGCCTACACGGCTCAATACGTCGGTGACCTGCTACTCGGCAGCTACGCCAGCGGTTTCTGTGGCGGTGTGGTGCTGACGATCGCCGCGCTGGCGCTCGCGCGTCGTCCCGCTGCACCGCCGGCCATCACGATGATCCTGCCCGGATTCTGGCTGCTGGTGCCGGGCTCGATGGGGTTGATCGGGATCGCCGAGCTGTTCGGCGCCGACGGCGATTCCGCGCTCGGCGTCACGTTCATCTCCATGTTCTCGGTGGCCATCGGCCTGCAAACCGGCTTTGTGCTGTGGCAGCTGGTCCGACGCCGCCGCATCTGACCGGGTTTGTCCAGCGTGGAGTCAGTCGAGTACCCTCGACAGGTACTCGTCTGGGCGTTCTTGAGGCTTACCGAGCGTCCGTGGCGGGTAACACCAAATAATTCAAGTCCCAGTCCCTACGACCAAACCTGTCCGGAGCAACCCAACATATGCCAAGTCCCTCCGTCACCTCGCCGCAAGTAGCCGTCAACGACATCGGCTCGAGCGAGGACTTTCTCGCCGCCATCGACAAAACCATCAAATACTTCAACGATGGCGACATCGTCGAAGGGACCATCGTCAAGGTTGACCGTGACGAAGTCCTGCTCGACATCGGCTACAAGACCGAAGGCGTCATCCCTTCCCGAGAACTTTCCATCAAGCACGACGTCGACCCCAACGAGGTCGTTTCCGTGGGCGATGAGGTCGAAGCCCTGGTCCTCACCAAGGAGGACAAGGAAGGCCGGCTGATCCTGTCCAAGAAGCGCGCTCAGTACGAGCGGGCCTGGGGCACCATCGAAGAGCTCAAGGAAAAGGACGAGGCCGTCAAGGGCACCGTCATCGAGGTGGTCAAGGGCGGCCTGATCCTCGACATCGGCTTGCGCGGCTTCCTGCCCGCGTCGCTGGTCGAGATGCGCCGCGTCCGCGATCTGCAGCCGTACATCGGCAAGGAGATCGAAGCCAAGATCATCGAGTTGGACAAGAACCGCAACAACGTTGTGCTGAGCCGCCGCGCCTGGCTGGAGCAGACCCAGTCCGAGGTGCGCAGCGAATTCCTCAACCAGCTGCAGAAGGGCGCCATCCGCAAGGGTGTGGTTTCCTCGATCGTCAACTTCGGCGCGTTCGTCGACCTCGGTGGAGTCGACGGCCTGGTGCACGTCTCCGAGCTGTCCTGGAAGCACATCGACCATCCGTCCGAGGTGGTTCAGGTGGGCGACGAGGTCACCGTCGAGGTGCTCGACGTCGACATGGATCGCGAGCGGGTTTCGTTGTCGCTCAAGGCAACTCAGGAAGATCCGTGGCGCCACTTCGCCCGCACCCACGCGATCGGCCAGATCGTACCGGGCAAGGTCACCAAGTTGGTGCCGTTCGGCGCGTTCGTCCGCGTCGAGGAGGGCATCGAGGGCCTGGTGCACATCTCCGAGCTGTCCGAGCGCCACGTCGAGGTCCCCGACCAGGTGGTCCAGGTCGGCGACGACGCGATGGTCAAGGTCATCGATATCGACCTGGAGCGCCGTCGAATCTCGCTGTCGCTCAAGCAGGCCAACGAGGACTACATCGAAGAGTTCGACCCGTCCAAGTACGGCATGGCCGACAGCTACGACGAGCAGGGCAACTACATCTTCCCCGAGGGCTTCGACGCCGAGACCAACGAGTGGATCGAGGGTTTCGAGAAGCAGCGTGAGGAGTGGGAGGCCCGCTACGCCGAGGCCGAGCGCCGGCACAAGATGCACACCGCGCAGATGGAGAAGTTCGCCGCCGCCGAGGCCGAGGAGGCGGCCAAGCCGTCGACGTCCAACGGCACCTCGCGTGGTGACGACGCTCCGGCTGGTGGCTCGCTGGCCAGCGACGAACAGCTTGCTGCGCTGCGGGAAAAGCTCGCCGGTTCCGCGTAACAAGGCGCTGCGATGCTGCGCATCGGTCTGACCGGAGGTATCGGTGCCGGTAAATCGACGGTGTCCGCCGCGTTCAGCGAGTGCGGCGGCGTCATCGTCGACGGTGACGTCATCGCCCGCGAGGTCGTCGAACCCGGTACCGAGGGGCTCAAGCAGCTCGTCGAGGCGTTCGGTGACGACATCCTGCTGCCCGACGGTGCGCTGAACCGGCCGGCGTTGGCTGCCAAGGCGTTTCGGGACGACGACACCCGCGCGCTGCTGAACGGCATCGTGCATCCGCTGGTCGGTAAGCGGCGCGAGGAGATCATCGCGGCCGTGTCGGAGGACACCGTGGTGGTCGAGGACATCCCGCTGCTGGTGGAAACCGGGATGGCGCCGACGTTTCCGCTCGTCGTCGTGGTCACCGCACCCATCGAAACTCGAGTAACCCGGCTGATCAAGCGGGGAATGGACGAGGCGGATGCCCGTGCCCGCATCGCCGCGCAGGCCACCGAAGAGCAGCGCCGGGCGATCGCCGATGTGCTGCTTGACAACTCGGGTTCACAGGGCGAACTCGTCGAGAAGGCCCGCGACCTTTGGTACAACCGAGTGTTGCCGCTCGCGCACAACATCCGGACGCGCGAATGCGGCAAGGCGATCCATGAGCTCACGCCGTACCGGCCCTCGTGGGCCGAGGACGCGGCGCGAATCATCACGCGCATCGAAATGGCGTGCGGTGCAACGGCCATACGTGTCGACCACATCGGCTCCACCGCGGTGCCTGAAATGGACGCCAAGGACGTCATCGACATCCAGGTGACGGTCGCCTCGCTCGATGACGCCGACGTGCTCGTCAAACCGCTGACCCAGGTGGGTTTTCCGCGCCGGGAGGACATCACCGCCGACACGGCGCACACCGAGGATCCGGGGGTGTGGCGCAAACGATTCCACTGCGCCGCCGACCCCGGGCGGCCGGCGAACGTCCACGTCCGCGTCGACGGCTGGCCGAACCAGCAGTTCGCGCTGCTGTTCACCGATTGGCTTCGCGCCAATCCCGGTGTGCGCGAGGACTATCTGCACGCCAAGCGGCATGCGGTGACCACCGCGGATTACGTCCAGGCGAAGGAACCCTGGTTTCTCGACGGGTATCGGCGCGCCTGCGAGTGGGCCACCACCACCGGATGGCGCCCGTAGCCCGTCAGGTCAGCGGCGGTTCGACCGGCGGCGGCGCGTTCGGGTCCGCGGGCGGCGGTGGTGCGTCGGGGTCGGCCGGAACCGCATTCGGTACACCGCCGACAGGCACCTCGCAGACGAGCGCGCCGTAGTCGGGATCGTCGCGCTGAGGCAGCACGGTCGGTCCGATGAAGTCGTCGGCCTGGGCGACAACCTTGTCGTCGATCAGGATCTCGCAATGCAGGTTGGCCGAGTACGGCCACTCGATCGCGACGCGCATGTTGGCGGTGCTCGACGCGGGCAGCACGGTGTTCACCTCGAAGACCCGGCCCGGCACCATGGTGGGGTCGGCGGACTGGATTTGGTTGCCTTGGGCGGTGTAGGTGATCGTCGCTCCGCGGGACACCCCGTCGATGCGGGCCCGGTAGATGATGTTGTGCAACACCTCGGCGTCGCCCTGCGCGGCGTTCTCCCCGGCGTGCGTATCGACCGTCGGGTCGGCCAGCGCGGGCGCCGATACCGCACCCGGCACCCCCAACGTCACTGCCACCGCGGCCGCCCCGGCCGCGATCCAACTGCGTTTGATGGGGCTCACGTGGCCAGAGGTTACCGCCCGCCCCGGAACGGGGCCATTCCCTTTCGTCTTCGCCATCACGATCAAGATCGTCCCAAACCGGTCACCCGTTACGCCAAGTGAGGGTCATCCCGTGCCCGGCGAGCCAGCGGCCGAGGTGGTAATCGTGCCTGGCCAGCCCGTCGATTGCGGAGACGGCGGTCTGCACGGCCTGCTCGCCGGTCTCCGGGGTCAGCAAACCGTGCCGGACCGCGGTCAGCAGCTCGTCAACGTCGCAGAGCTCGACGCCGACGCCGGTGCGCAGTACGAGGTCGAGGTAGTGGTCCTCGGCGTGCCAGGCCGTCGGGCCCGCGGTGATGTGCCCGACATCGAGGTAAAAGTCCTGTTCACGGCGGTGGCCCGGGTTGAAATGGAACACCGTGGCCCGCAGCCCCAGCGACGGCAGCAGCCACGACTCCAGGTAGTGGAACTGGACGCGGCCGGGCGTGGGCCTGGCCATGTAGAGGCCCCAGGGCTCGACGGTGTAGACGTCGACCGCCCGCACGATGCCTTTCGGATCGGTGTTGGTGCGGGCGACGAGGTCGAACGTCTCGTGTTTGGGAGCGTGGATGCGGTCAGCCTACTGTCGGCGGAACAGAATCTGTCGGTGGCTGGTTCTACCCTGGTGAATTATGGCTTTCGCGACCGAGCGCCCCGTGCTGGCGCATTCCGAATATCGACCGGCGGTCGATGCCGTAGACGGCCTCGTGCGCGCGGGCGGCCGTTTCGAGGTGGTCAGCCCGTACTCGCCCGCGGGTGACCAACCGGCCGCCATCGATGAGCTCGAGCGCCGGATCAAGGCCGGTGAGCGCGACGTGGTGCTGCTGGGCGCCACCGGAACCGGGAAGTCGGCGACGACGGCGTGGCTCATCGAGCGGGTGCAGCGGCCCACCCTGGTGATGGAGCCGAACAAGACGCTGGCCGCCCAGATGGCCAATGAACTGCGGGAAATGTTGCCGCACAACGCGGTTGAGTACTTCGTCTCCTATTACGACTACTACCAGCCCGAGGCGTACATCGCGCAGACCGACACCTACATCGAGAAGGACAGCTCGATCAACGACGACGTGGAGCGGCTGCGGCACTCGGCCACGTCAGCCCTGTTGTCGCGGCGCGACGTGGTCGTGGTGGCATCGGTGTCGTGCATCTACGGCCTGGGCACACCGCAGTCCTACCTGGATCGCAGCGTCGAGATCAACGTGGGCGACGAGGTGCCCCGCGACGCGTTGTTGCGGCTGCTGGTCGACGTGCAGTACACCCGCAACGACACGGCGTTCACCCGCGGCTCGTTCCGGGTACGCGGCGACACCGTCGAGATCATTCCGAGCTACGAGGAGCTCGCCGTCCGCATCGAGTTCTTCGGCGACCAGATCGAGGAGCTGTACTACCTGCACCCGCTGACCGGCGACGTCGTCCGCAAGGTGGACTCGTTGCGGATCTTCCCGGCCACCCACTACGTGGCCGGTCCGGAGCGGATGGCACACGCGATCTCCACCATCGAGCAGGAGTTGGAGGAGCGGCTGGCCGAACTGGAAGGGCAGGGCAAGCTGCTGGAGGCGCAGCGGCTGCGGATGCGCACCAACTACGACATCGAGATGATGCGCCAGGTCGGGTTCTGCTCCGGGATCGAGAACTACTCGCGCCACATCGACGCCCGGCCTGCCGGGTCGGCGCCGGCGACGCTGCTGGACTACTTCCCCGAGGATTTCATGCTCGTCATCGACGAGTCACACGTCACGGTGCCGCAGATCGGCGGGATGTACGAGGGCGACATCTCCCGCAAACGCAACCTGGTTGACTTTGGGTTCCGGCTGCCCTCGGCCGTCGACAACCGGCCGCTGACCTGGGAGGAGTTCGCCGACCGGATCGGGCAGACGGTGTACCTGTCGGCCACGCCCGGCCCCTACGAGCTGAGCCAGTCCGGCGGCGAGGTCGTCGAGCAGGTGATCCGGCCGACCGGGCTCATCGACCCCAAGGTCGTGGTCAAGCCGACCAAGGGCCAGATCGACGACCTGATCGGGGAGATCCGGCAGCGCACCGAGCGCGATGAGCGGGTGCTGGTCACCACGCTGACCAAGAAGATGGCCGAGGACCTCACCGACTATCTGCTGGAGATGGGCATCCGGGTGCGCTACCTGCATTCCGAGGTCGACACGTTGCGCCGCGTCGAGCTGCTGCGGCAGTTGCGGCTGGGGGAGTACGACGTGCTGGTCGGCATCAACCTGCTGCGAGAAGGTCTGGACCTGCCCGAGGTGTCGCTGGTGGCGATCCTCGACGCCGACAAGGAAGGGTTCCTGCGGTCCACGCGCAGCCTGATCCAGACCATCGGACGTGCCGCCCGCAACGTGTCCGGCGAAGTCCACATGTACGCCGACAACATCACCGACTCGATGCGGGAGGCCATCGACGAGACCGAGCGGCGCCGCGCCAAACAGGTCGCCTACAACGAGGCCAACGGCATCGATCCCAAGCCGCTGCGCAAGAAGATCGCCGACATCCTCGACCAGGTGTACCGCGAAGCTGACGATGTCGAGATCGGCGGCTCGGGCCGCAACGCGTCGCGCGGCCGTCGCGCACAGGGCGAGCCCGGCCGGGCCGTAAGCGCGGGCATCATCGAGGGCCGCGACACCACGAACATGCCGCGGGCCGAGCTCGCGGATCTGATCCGGGACCTCACCGAGCAGATGATGGCCGCCGCGCGGGATCTGCAGTTCGAGCTCGCGGCGCGCATCCGCGACGAGATCGCCGATCTGAAGAAGGAATTGCGCGGCATGGACGCCGCCGGGCTGAAATAGACCCACGCCGTGACCTTCGACCCTCGCGCCCGGCAGCGCGGTCACGTACAAACGCAGACATGAGCGATGGATCCGAAACTGCGTCTGTGATCAACGTCGACGTGACGACGCGCGGTGAATTGCCGGGCGCCGCCGACTACGCCAAGGACAAGATCTCCGGCCTGGGCCGGTTCGCGCACCGGCCCGTGCGGCACGCGCACGTCAAGCTGACCAGGCACGGGGATCCAGCGCAGGAGCGACCGGTGATCGCGCAAGCCAACCTCGACGTGGACGGCAGGCTGGTTCGGGCCCAGGCCCATGGCGACACCGCGCGCGAAGCGATCGACCGCCTCGACGATCGGTTGCGAAGCCGGCTGCGGCGGGCCGCCGAACACTGGGAAGCACGCCGCGCGAACCGGCCCGCACCGGCTGCGCAGGAGGCCCACGCCGACCGGCCCACACATCTCCCGGTGCCGCCGGAGGAACGCGAGATCGTGCGGCGCAAGTCGTACACGATCGCGGCCTGCAGCGCCGACGAGGCGGTCATGGAGATGGAGCTGCTCGACTACGACTTTCACCTGTTCACCGAGAAGGCCACCGAGATGGCCAGCGTCATCTACCGGGACGGCCCCACCGGCTACCGGCTGGCACAGGTCGCGCCGGTGCCCAAGGAGCAGCTGGCCCCGTTCGAGCTGCCGGTGACCATCAGCGCCACGGGGCCGCCGTGTATCACCGTCGAGCAGGCCACCGAGCGGCTCGGCCTGCTGGGGCTGCCGTTCCTGTTTTTCATCGACGCCGCCCAGGGCCGCGCCGGCGTGCTCTACCGCCGCTACGACGGCCACTACGGGCTGATCACCCCCGCCGGCTGACGGCTTCACCAGGTTGACCTCAACTCCGGTTGAGCTCGTAGGTTGACCACGTGACCGATGACGCCGCGGTGACCGCGGGTGGCTGGCGGGAGCTATTGGGCCCAGCGAACCTCGGCGCGTCCACGGTGCTCGCCGGCGGTGTCGCGCTGTATGCGACCAACGAGTTCCTCACCATCAGCTTGATGCCCAGCGCCGTCGCCGAGATCGGCGGGCACCGGCTGTACGCCTGGGTGACCACGGTGTACCTGGTGGCGTCGGTGGTCGCGGCGACCACCGTGTACTCGACCTTGATGCGGTTCGGCGCGCGGCGGTCCTACCTCATCGCGCTCGCGGTGTTCGGCGTCAGCAGTGTGGCGTGTGCCGTCGCACCCACCATGCAGATCCTGCTGGTGGGTCGCACGGTCCAGGGTTTGGCCGGTGGTCTGCTGGCCGGTCTCGGCTACGCCGTCATCAACACCGCCCTGCCCAGCACGTTGTGGACCAAGGCCTCCGCGCTGGTATCGGCGATGTGGGGGGTCGGCACGTTGCTGGGCCCCGCTGCAGGCGGGTTGTTCGCCCAGTTCGGTTCGTGGCGTTGGGCTTTCGGCGTACTGGCCATCCTCACGGCCGCGATTGCGGTGGTGGTTCCGATCGCCCTGCCCGCCCGCGACGACGCCACCGCGGGGGTTGCGTCGACGCCCGTTCCGGTGTGGTCGCTGGCGCTGCTGGGCACTGCTGCGCTGGTGGTGAGCGTCGCCGCGATACCCCACGACGCGCGGGCCACCGCCGGGCTGCTGGTGCTCAGCGGCCTCCTGGTCGCGGCCTTCCTGTACGTCGACCGGCGGCGGTCCGCAGCGGTGTTACCGCCGAGCGCCTTCCGCGCCGGGCCGCTGAAATGGATCTACCTCACGCTGGGTGTGCTGATGGCCGCGACGATGGCCGACATGTACGTACCCCTGTTCGGCCAGCGGTTGGCGCATCTGACCCCCGTCGCTGCCGGTTTTCTCGCGGCGGGTCTGGCCATCGGCTGGACGGCCAGCGAGATCGGCAGCGCCTCGCTGCGCGCCAATTCCACGATCAGGCGCACGGTGGCGGTCGCGCCGCTGGTGATGGCGACCGGACTGGCCCTGACCGCCATGACATGGTCCGAGGACGCATCGGCTGGCCGCGTTGCGGTATGGGCGGTCGCGCTGTTCATCACCGGGGCGGGGGTCGGTATGGCGTGGCCGCACCTGTCGGCGTGGGCGATGAGCCGGGTCGACGATCCGGCGGAGGGGCCGGCGGCGGCTGCGGCGATCAACACCGTCCAGTTGATCAGCGGCGCGTTCGGCGCGGGGCTGGCCGGTGTGGTGGTCAACCTGACCGAGACGGGTGACGCCACCCCGGCCCGCTGGTTGTTCGCGGCGTTTACCGGGTTGGCGGCGATCGGCGTTGTCGCATCGGTGCGAAGCGGACGACCGTATCCCGCGCGCACGCTCGCGAAATAACATTCAGGTCGCTGAACATCCAATTCGACAGCGCGGAATGCTATTTCGCCACCAGACGGCGGGCAAACACTCGGAATAGGGCATCGCGTCGACGCGGTTGGCAACGTTAGAATGACGACGGGTCGGATTGCTGAATTTGACGCTCTAGTAAGGAATTTAACGTGAACGCGAAGATGTTCGGCGCCGGAGCGGCGATGGTCGGCGCGCTGGGATTTGCGGCTCTCGGTGTGGGTGCCGGTGTGGCCACTGCCGACGCGGCGGTTCCCGGTTCGCTGGGTGTGACGTACAAACTCGACCGGCCGCACTGGGACGACGACTGGCACGACTGGCGCCACGAACGCGGCCCGCGCGGCTGGCACGGACCGCCGCACAGCCCGTGCGCATGGGTTCCGCCGGCGGCGTCGCCGTGGGTGCCACCGGCGGTGTGCTAACCGCCCCGAGGCAGAAGTCCGGCGGCGAAACGCAGATCGGACACCAGCGCGTCGAACGCCTTGTCCCGTTCGGACGGGGGACCACGCAACACCGATGACGGGTGGACGGTGACCGCCACCCGCGGATTGAAGTCGAGCTCGACAGCCTCCTCGCCCGGCAGGCTCAACTCCTCGCCGCGGTGGGCGGTGAGGCGAAAACTACTGCCCAACAGGGCCTTCGAAGCCGTCGCGCCCATCAGCACCACCACGTCGGGTCGCAACACCATCAGCTCCTGCATCAACCACGGCCTGCACGCCACCACCTCGGTGCGGCTGGGTGTCTTGTGGATGCGACGCTTACCGCGTTCGGGCAGCGTGAACTTGAAGTGCTTTACCGCGTTGGTGACATAGACGCCATCCCGGTCGATTTCTGCGGCCACCAGCGCCTTGTCCAGCAGCCGTCCGGCCGGGCCGACGAACGGTTCGCCCGCCTTGTCCTCCTGGTCGCCGGGCTGTTCACCGACCAAAACCATCTCCGCAGTGGCCGAACCGCCCCCGAACACGGCCTGGGTGGCGTCCAGGTAGAGATTGCATCCCTTGCAACTCTGGACGGCTTCGGCCAACGCGTCCAGATCGACGGTGTCGGGAATAAAATCCGTGGCGGTTCGCGCTGCCATGCTCACCGGATACCCGTCTGCGGGCACCGAAACCGCACGCGGGCGGCGAGCGTTATCGCCGTTGGGAATTGAATACCAAGCGGCGGCCAGAAATTGGAAATTAGCACCGACGACGATTGTGGCGACGGAAGAAATCGATGTTTCCCGATTAAACATGACACCGCTTCTCCGCCGGTCGTTTTGCCTGGGTGTTGGGCAGGTCACGCTGGACGACTCGCGGTGATCTTGCCGGTAAAAGGGCGCTAAAAGGGCAGGAGAATGGTATTCATGTGTAGTGATTCGCACCCGTGTTCGGGTCCGAAAGGGCTACTGTCTCGGGTGGCGTTAAAACTGACCTTGGGAGGATATGGATGAGCGCCTATCAGACCGTCGTGGTTGGCACGGACGGATCCGATTCATCGCTGCGCGCGGTGGAGAAGGCCGGCCATATCGCCGGGGAGAACGCCAAATTGATCGTTACGACGGCGTATTTCCCCCAAGAGGAAGACCAACGCGCCGCTGACGTGCTCAAGGACGAGGGCTACAAGATGTCGGGTAACGCCCCCATCTACGCCATCCTCCGCGAAGCGCGGGAACGTGCACACCAGGCCGGGGCGAAGAACGTCGAGGAGAAGGCGGTCATCGGCGCGCCGGTCGACGCGCTCGTGGAACTGGCCGAAGAGGTCAAGGCCGACCTGTTGGTGGTCGGTAACGTCGGGCTGTCCACCATCGCCGGGCGGTTGCTCGGTTCGGTGCCCGCTAACGTCGCCCGGCGCGCCAAGACCGATGTGCTGATCGTGCACACCACGCCGTAAACGTCAGCAACGCCACCACGATCAGCCAGTCGCCGAAGCGCTGGTAGCCGGTGGTCCGCGCGCCCAGCGGAACATCGACGACGGCGACGCCGCGCTGAGCGGCAGGAAGCCAGCCGAGTACCCGCCCGCCGGCGTCGAACGCCGAACTCACCCCCGATGTGCCGGCATGGACGGCCGGACGGCCGACTTCGACCGCGTGCACGGCGACCATGCTCGCCAGTTGCGGCTGTGCCCAACTGCTCTGGTAGGTCGATGTCGCGCTCTGATAGGCCAGCAGGTCGGCGCCTCGATCCACCAGCCGTCGCGGTAGGTCGGAGAACAACGTCTCGAAGCTGATCAACGGTCCGACCGCGAGCCCGTCGGTGCGCAGCACGACCGGTCCGTCGCCGCGACGACGGTCTTCCGCCGCGGCCGCGGTGTGTCGGGTGGCCCAGCCGAGCAGCGACCGAAACGGGACGTATTCGCCGAACGGCACCAGCCGCGTCTTCGCATACCTGCCGCGCACACCGTCGGGCCCAACCAGCACCGAGGATTTGTAGATCCCGCCCGAGGGGGCGCGCGCGTCGACGTTGACCAGCAGGTCGGCACCGACCCGACGGGACAGTTCGGCCAGCCGTGCGCTGACGTCGGGGTGGCTGTCCAGGTCGACGGCGACGCTGCTCTCACCCCAGACCACCAGGTCGAGGTGCTGCCCCGCGAGATCGGCGGTCAGCGTCTCGGCGGCGGCCTGGCGGGCGGTCGCGTCGGCGATGTCGCCGGGCTGCACGAGCGCGACGCGCACGGACCGGGCGGCAGTGGGTGCGTCGGTGGGCGCCGGACCGAGCCAGAACCACAGCGGGCCGGCAGCCACGACGGCGATCGGTAGCGCGAGCATCCGGACCGAGCGCAGCAGCACCGCTGCGACGATCGCGGTGTTGGCCGCGACGATCAGGAAGCCGACCAACCACACGCCGCCCACGGACGCCGCCGCCAACGTCGACGGCTGATTCCACTGCGACGCGCCGAGCAACGCCCACGGGCCGCCGAGCCGGTCCCATGAGCGAACGGCCTCGGCGAGCACCCAGGCGCAGGGCAGCACGACGACGGCGGTCAGCGCCGCGCGGGTCGTGGTGTCACCGCCGAGCAGCCGGTGTGCCGCCCAGCCCCACGGCAGCCACAGCGCGCCGAGCCCGGCGGCGAGCAGCGCGAGCAACGGTCCCGCGCTCGGCGCCAGCCAGTACTGGGTGGCCAGCACGAAACCGGCCATCGCGGCCCAGGCGCGCAGGGCGCCCTGACCGGACGTCGGCGCTGCGCGCACCACCAACAGCAGCGGGACCACACCGACCCACGCCAACCACCACCATGAGGGTGCCGGAAAGGCGAGGGCCAGCAGCGCGCCGGCGGGCAGCGCCGCTGCGAGGCCCCGAACCGAACTCAGGTGCTGGAGGCTTTGGCGATGCTGGCGATCGCCTGATCGAGGGTGGCGTTGAACTCCTCGTCGCTCTGTTGGGCGGACAGGCCTTCGGTAAGTGCCCGCGAGAAGCTCGCGATGATGCCGGTGTTGCGGGCCAGCTTCTCGTTGGCGACCTCGCGGCTGTAGCCGCCGGACAGCGCCACCACGCGCAGCACCTTCGGATGGTCGACGAGCTGCTTGTAGAGATTGTCGGTGTCGGGCAGGGTGAGCTTGAGCATGACCTTCTGGTCGTCACCGAGCTGGTTGAGGCCGTCGAGCAGGGCGGCGTTGAGCTGATCCTCGGCCTCGGCCTTCTTCGGGCTGTTGATGTCGATCTCGGGTTCCAGGATCGGGACGAGACCCTTTGCCAGGACCTGCTGGCCGACCTCGAACTGCTGCGCCACGACCGCGTCCACACCCGCGCCGGGCATCTTGATGACCGAGCGTTCCTTGGTGCCGAAGATGCCCTTCTCGACAGCGCGGTCCAGCAGGTCGTCGAGGCCGGGCATCGGCTTCATCACCTGCGCGCCGTCGTTCTCCTCGGCCAGACCCTTGTCGATCTTGAGGAACGGGACGACGTTCTTGACGTTCCACAGGTAGTCCGCGGTGGGGCGGCCCTCGACGTCGCGGTCCATCGTCTTCTCGAAGAGGATCGCGCCCATGACGCGGTCGCCGTTGAAGGCCGGGCTGGTGATGATGCGGCTGCGCATCTGGTGCACCAGGTCGAACATCTCGTCGTCGCCGGAGTAGGCATCTTCGGCAATGCCGTACAGCTTCAGCGCCTTGGGCGTGCTGCCGCCGCTCTGGTCCAGTGCAGCGATGAATCCGGCGCCGCTGCGCGCCTTTTCCAACTGGTCGCTATTCATCCGCATCTCCTCGCAACTCCCGAAGTCGCCGTCGCGAATTCGGCTAGGTCGTGTCGCATCAGCCTAGGCCAAAGCCGCGGACGTATGGTGTCGGGCCACATGATGTGACCGCAGGTCACCAGCCGCGTTCGCGCCACTCACCCAGCTGTGGGCGCTCGGTGCCCAGCGTGGTGTCGTCGCCGTGGCCCGGATAGACCACCGTGGAATCCCCGTAGACGTCGAACACCCGGGTGGTCACGTGGTCGAGCAACTTCTCGAAGTCACCTTCCTGCCAGGTCTTGCCCACACCGCCGGGGAACAGGCAATCACCGGTGAACAGGTGGGTGGCCTCATCGGCGCCGCCCAGCGCGAGCGCCACCGAGCCCGGAGTGTGGCCCTGCAGGTGGATCACGTCGAACGTCAGGTCGCCGATCTTGATCGTGTCGCCGTGTTCGAGGATCCGGTCGGGCTTGACCGGCAGCGGCTCGACGTCCAGCTGATGCGCGGCGGTCGGGGCGCCGGTGGCGTCGGCGACCGCCGCCAGCGCCTGCCAGTGGTCGAAGTGCTGGTGGCTGGTAACGATCAGCGACAGTTTCGGCGCGTGCTTCTCGATCAAGTCCAGCAGGATCTCCGCGTCGTTGGCGGCGTCGATCAGCAGCGTCTCGCCGGTTCGGGAACATGTCACCAGGTAGGCGTTGTTGTCCATCGGACCCACCGAGACCTTGACGATCGTGGCGCCGGGAAGCGTGCGCCTACCCGCGGTCTGGGGCTCGACATGGCCGGTGTAGTTGTCATCGACGACGGTCATGAGGCCACGGTATCGGGCTTGTCGGTGGCGGCACATAGCATGGGCGTGAACTGTTTTTCCGGGAGGACTGTGTCGTTGAAAGCAAACGGGCGTGGCTGACCGCCTGATCATCAAAGGGGCGCGCGAACACAACCTACGAAGCGTTGATCTTGATTTGCCGCGCGACGCGCTGATCGTCTTCACCGGGTTGTCCGGGTCGGGCAAGTCGTCGCTGGCCTTCGACACCATCTTCGCCGAGGGGCAGCGCCGCTACGTCGAGTCGCTGTCGGCCTACGCGCGGCAGTTCCTGGGCCAGATGGACAAACCCGACGTCGATTTCATCGAGGGGCTCTCGCCCGCGGTGTCCATCGACCAGAAGTCCACCAACCGCAACCCGCGCTCGACCGTCGGCACCATCACCGAGGTCTACGACTACCTGAGGCTGCTCTACGCCCGCGCCGGCACCCCGCACTGCCCCGTGTGCGGGGAGCGCATCGCCCGCCAGACCCCGCAGCAGATCGTCGATCAGGTGCTCGCCATGGACGAGGGGCTGCGCTTCCAGGTGCTGGCGCCGGTGGTACGCACCCGCAAGGGCGAGTTCGTCGACCTGTTCGACAAGCTCAACACCCAGGGGTACAGCCGGGTGCGCGTCGACGGCGTGGTGTATCCGCTCACCGAACCGCCCAAGCTGAAAAAGCAGGAGAAACACGACATCGAGGTCGTCGTCGACCGGCTCACCGTGAAGGCCACCGCCAAGCAGCGGCTCACCGATTCGGTGGAGACGGCGCTGAACTTGGCCGACGGCATCGTGGTGCTCGAGTTCGTCGATCGCGAAGACGACCATCCGCATCGTGAACAGCGGTTCTCCGAGAAGCTGGCCTGCCCCAACGGGCACCCGCTGGCCGTCGATGACCTCGAACCACGGTCGTTCTCGTTCAACTCGCCCTACGGCGCCTGCCCCGAGTGCGTGGGGTTGGGCATCCGCAAGGAGGTCGACCCCGACCTCGTCATCCCGGATCCGGACCTGACGCTGGCCGAGGGCGCCATCGCGCCGTGGTCGATGGGGCAGACGGCGGAGTACTTCACCCGGATGCTGTCCGGTCTCGGTGATTCGCTCGGGTTCGACGTCGACACCCCGTGGAAGAAGCTTCCGGCCAAGGCGCGCAAGGCGATCCTCGAAGGCTGCGACGAGCAGGTGCATGTGCGGTACAAGAACCGCTATGGCCGGACCCGTTCGTACTACGCCGATTTCGAAGGCGTGATGGCGTTCTTGCAGCGCCGCATGGAGCAGACCGACTCCGAGCTGATGAAGGAACGCTACGAAGGCTTCATGCGCGACGTGCCCTGCCCGGAATGTCAGGGCACCCGGCTCAAACCGGAGATCCTCGCGGTCACGATGACGGCCGGGCAGTTCGGCGACAAGTCGATCGCCGAGGTGGCCGAGCTCTCGATCGCGGAGTGCGCTGAGTTCCTCAACGCGCTGACACTCGGCGCGCGCGAACAGGCCATCGCCGGCCAGGTGCTCAAGGAAATCCAGTCGCGGCTCGGGTTCCTGCTCGACGTCGGGTTGGACTACCTGTCGCTGTCGCGAGCCGCGGCCACGCTGTCCGGCGGAGAGGCGCAACGGATCCGGCTGGCCACCCAGATCGGTTCCGGGCTGGTCGGCGTGCTGTACGTGCTCGACGAACCGTCGATCGGGCTGCATCAACGCGACAACCGCAGGCTGATCGACACGCTGATCCGGCTGCGGGATCTGGGCAACACGCTGATCGTCGTCGAACACGACCTCGACACCATCGCCCACGCCGACTGGGTCGTCGACATCGGACCCGCCGCTGGCGAGCACGGCGGTCAGATCGTGCACAGCGGCCCGTACGACGACCTGGTGAAGAACCCGGAATCGCTGACCGGCGCATACCTTTCGGGCAAGGAAGAGATCGAGGTGCCAGCGATCCGGCGCCCGGTCGACAAGAAGCGTCAACTCACCGTCGTCGGCGCGCGCGAACACAACCTGCGCGAGATCGACGTGACGTTCCCGCTCGGCGTGCTGACCTCGGTCACCGGCGTCTCGGGCTCGGGTAAGTCGACGCTGGTCAACGACATCCTGGCGGCGGTGCTGGCCAACAAGCTCAACGGCGCCCGACAGGTACCGGGCCGGCACACGCGGGTGACCGGCCTGGACAAGGTGGACAAGCTGGTGCGCGTCGACCAGTCGCCGATCGGCCGGACACCGCGGTCCAACCCGGCGACCTACACCGGGGTGTTCGACAAGATCCGCACCCTGTTCGCGGCCACCACCGAGGCCAAGGTGCGCGGCTATCAGCCGGGCCGGTTCTCGTTCAACGTCAAAGGCGGTCGCTGCGAGGCGTGTTCGGGTGACGGCACGATCAAGATCGAGATGAACTTCCTGCCCGACGTGTACGTGCCGTGCGAGGTGTGCCACGGCGCCCGCTACAACCGCGAAACCCTCGAGGTGCACTACAAGGGCAAGACCATCGCCGAGGTGCTCGACATGTCCATCGAGGACGCCGCCGAGTTCTTCGCGCCGATCACCTCGATCCACCGGTACCTGCAGACGCTGGTCGACGTCGGGCTCGGCTACGTCCGGCTCGGGCAGCCGGCGCCGACGCTGTCCGGTGGGGAGGCGCAGCGCGTCAAGCTGGCCTCCGAGCTGCAGAAGCGGTCGACCGGCCGCACGGTCTACATCCTCGACGAGCCGACCACGGGTCTGCACTTCGAGGACATCCGCAAGCTGCTCAAGGTGATCAACGGCCTTGTCGACAAGGGCAATACGGTGATCGTCATCGAGCACAACCTCGACGTGATCAAGACCTCCGACTGGATCATCGATATGGGCCCCGAAGGCGGTGCCGGCGGTGGCACGGTGGTGGCCACCGGTTCGCCCGAGGACGTGGCCCTCAACCCGGACAGCTACACCGGCCACTTCCTGGCCGAGTGCCTCGGTGTGCAGCGGCCGACCCCGAAGGCACGTAAGCGCAGCAAGACCGGCAAGGTCAGCGCCTAGGGGAACTCACCCCGGTTTGGACAGGGGAGAGGGGAATCGCGGGTTGATCCGCACACCGTCGAGCCAGTCGGTCAGCTCCTCGGCGCGCTGCTGCAGCGATTTGTGGGCGTCACGGCCGACCTCCTCGACAAGCCGCACCTTGACCCTGCCGTCGGCGTCCTGGAGCCAGCCGCCGACGATCCGGCCGTCGCACCAGGCGGTGGGCCCGCCGTTGCCGTTGCGGTCGAACACCTGGCTGCGGTGGTCGCCCAGATACCAGTCGCGGTCGAACCAGCCCATGGTGGTGACGTCCAGGCCGGGCAGCAGCGCGCACCACGGCTCGGGTTCGGGTTCCACGTCGAGGTCGTCGGGCAGCACATAGGCCGGGGCGCCGTCGAGGTCGACCTGGACGGCGTCGAGATCAGCCAGCGCCTGCCGGGCCCAGGTCACCGTGTTGCCGAACCACCACTTGATATCGGTGACGGTGGCCGGGCCGAAGGCTTGCAGCCATCGGCCCACCAGTGCGGTGCGCGCCACGTCGTGATCGACTGCGGCAGCAGTGTTCACCCATTGCGGGGTCGCCACCCAGCGCGGTCGCGAGGTGATCCACCCGCCCTCGTTCGGCCCGCGCATGATGTGTCCGCGCACCGCCAGCACCGTCAAAATCCTTGGCGCCAGGGGTGTTTCACCGCCCCACCGTTTATCCGGTGCCGGGTCATAGCTGCCGGCCAGTTCAGGCAAGGCCCTACGCAGGTCTCTGGCGTTGGTCGGCCCGTTGTCGGTCAGGTGGTGCAGCACCGCCGAGCAGGCGGCGTCCAGCCAGGCGTCGCCGTCGGTGCAGACGCCGGCTCTCTTGGCGTCGGCGATCAGCCGGCGGGCTTCGTTGTCGGCGACCCGGTCGCTGGCCGCGGCCTGCACCAACGGCAGATCGGCAGTGCGCACCATCCACAGCGTCCGCCGCATCGCCAGGTGCTTGACCAGACAGCGACGGTCGTAGAGCGCGGCGTCGACGTCGGCCACCGTGGCACCGGGCATCCGCGCCCACAACGACAGGTACGGCGTCGCCGGGTCGGTGGCGTGCAGCCCGACGAGATCGCCGGTGACCATATCGACCGAGTCAGCCGGCACACCGAGAAAGTGACGTCGCGCGAGCCGGGCGCGCCGCTCGGCAATTGTGAAGGAGCGCATCGTCCGCTACGTCGCGTCGTCGTCCTTCATCGACGCGCGGATCGCGGCCAGCCGCTCGGCGGCCGTGCGTTGACGCTTCGCGTACTGCTCCTCGGCGCTGCGGCCCTCCGGAGTCTCGGCGGCCAACTCGGACGCGCCGATCGCGGTGCCGTAACGGGTTTCGATCTTCTCGCGCACCGACTCGAACGTCGGCACCCCGCTGGGCGTGTAGCCGGTCTCGGCGGGGTCAGCAGGCGGAGGCGTCGGCGTCGGTTCGACGAGCTCGGCCTCGATGGCTGGTTGCGGCTCGGCGTCGGGTTCGTCGGGTTCCTCCGGCATACCGCCACGCTAGCGCGAGCAGACGCAAAGTCGCACGAAAAGGGCGCCGCCAGTGCGAGTTCACGTCTTCTCGCGAAGACTAGCGTGGTTTGGCCAACGGGAACGGCAACGTCTCACGAATGCTGCGCCCGGTGATCAACATGACCACCCGGTCCACGCCCATGCCCAGCCCACCCGTCGGCGGCATCGCGTACTCCATGGCCTGCAGGAAGTCCTCGTCGAGTTCCATCGCCTCGGGGTCGCCACCGGCCGCCAGCAGCGACTGCGCCTGCAGCCGCCTGCGCTGCTCGACCGGATCGGTCAACTCGCTGTAGGCGGTGCCCAGCTCCACCCCCCAGGCCACCAGATCCCAGCGTTCGGCCACGCCGGCGATGCTGCGGTGCGGGCGGGTCAGCGGCGACACCGACGTCGGAAAGTCCTTGTAGAACGTCGGCTCCTCGGTGCGGTCCTCGACGAGGCGCTCGTAGAGTTCCAGCACCACCGCGCCCGCATCCCAGTGCGTCAGGTAGGGGATATCGGCGGCGTCGCACAGCCGCCGCAGCGTCGCCAGATCGGTGTCGGGGCCGATGTGTTCGCCGAGGGCCTCCGACACCGCGTCGTGCACGGTCTTGACCGTCCACGCCCCGGAGATGTCGACCGGCTCCAGCGACCCGTCGTCGCGGGGACGCAGGAACACCTGCGCACCATTAGCGGCCTGCGCGGCGTTCTGGATCAGCTCCCGGCACCCGTCGATCCAGACGTGGTAATCCGCGTGCGCCTGGTAGGCCTCCAGCAGCGTGAACTCCGGGTTGTGGCTGAAGTCCACCCCCTCGTTGCGGAACGCGCGGCCCAACTCGAAGACCCGCTCGACCCCGCCGACACACAGCCGCTTGAGATACAGCTCCGGCGCGATACGCAGGTACAGGTCCAGGTCGTAGGCGTTGATATGGGTGAGAAACGGCCGCGCGTTGGCGCCGCCGTGGATCTGCTGCAGGATCGGCGTTTCGACCTCCAAAAACCCCTTGCCCACCAGGGTTTCGCGGATCGTGTGCAGAACATTGCTGCGGGCCCGGATCAAATCGCGGGCCTCGGTGTTGATCGCCAGGTCGACATACCGCGCGCGTACCCTGGCCTCCTGGTCGGTCAGACCCTTCCACTTGTCGGGCAGCGGCCGCAGACACTTGCCGATTAGCCGCCAGCTGTGCACCAGCAGTGACCGGGTGCCGTTGCGGCTGTAGCCCATCACGCCTGCCACCGCGATCAGGTCGCCCAGGTCGATCGCGTGCGTGAAATCCGCTGTCGAGCCTGTCTCGAGCCGTGAATTGTCCAGCAGCAGTTGCACTTCCCCGGACCAGTCGCGAAGCTGCGCGAACAGCACCCCGCCGTAGTCGCGCAACCGCAGCACCCGTCCCGCCACGGTCACGGCGGTGTCGCCGCCGGCGTCCAGCGCAAAGGCGATCGTGTGGCTGGGCTGCTGACCGACCGGATACGGGTCGACCCCGCTGCCCTGCAGCGCCTTGAGTTTGGCCATCCGGACCCGCACCTGTTCGGGAAGCCGCGCCTGGCCGTTGTCGGGCAGGTCGGCCTGCAGGTCGTCGACGTCGGGGGCGCTGCCGTCGCTGTTCAGCACCCCCGATTCCAGCAGGTTCTGCGGTGCGGCGATGTGCTGGCCGGTGTGCGGTTGGGCGTGGCGGCGCGAAAACGGCAGCACCAGAAAGCCTTCGGCGATCACCGATGCGACGCCGACGCGCGGCAGCAGGCGGGCGTCGTGATAACAGGCGTAGCGCGGCACCCACTGCGGCTGGTACTTCATGTTCGACCGGTACAGCGTCTCGAGCTGCCACCACCGCGAGAAGAACACCAGCAGCCACCGCCACAGCCGCGCGACCGGCCCCGCCCCGAGCTGCGCACCCTGTTCGAATGCGGACCGGAACATCGCGAAGTTCAGCGAGATACGAGTCACCCCAACGGTTTCGGACTGCATACACAGTTCGCTGACCATCAGCTCGATGGTGCCGTTGGGTGACTGCGGTGAGCGACGCATCAGGTCCAGCGAGACGCCGGTGGTGCCCCACGGCACCAACGACAGCATCGCCACCGGGTGCTCATCCCCGCCCGACCCCCCGGCGTCGTTCTGGACCGCCTCCACGAGAAGACAATCGCCGTCGGCCGGGTCCCCGAGCCGGCCCAACGCCATCGAGAAGCCGCGTTCGTCGTCGGTGTCGCGCCAGGCATCGGCCCGCTCGATCACCCGCGTCATCTCGTCACCGTCGATGTCGCGGTGCCGACGGATCCGGACGCTGACGCCGGCGCGGCGCGCCCGCGTCACGGCCTGACGCACGGCCCGCATGTCGGGGCCGGAGAGCCGGAAGTCCTCGGGATGCAGGATGGCCTCGTCGCCGAGCTGCAGCGCGTTGAGGCCGGCGGCGCGAAACACCTCGGCCGCCGCCGAACTGGCGCCCATCACACCGGGCGCCCAGCCGTACGTCTCGCACAGCTGCAACCAGGCGTCGATGGCCGCGGGCCACACCTTCGGATCGCCGACTGGGTCACCGCTGGCCAGGCAGACACCGACCTCGACGCGGTAGGTGACGGCCGCGCGGCCGTTGGGCGCGAATACCACGGCCTTGTCGCGGCGGGTGGCGAAGTAGCCCAGGGAGTCGTTCTTGCCGAACAGTTCGAGCAGCCCGCGGATCGCCGACTCATCCTCACCGGTGAGCGCGTTCTCGGCGCGTTGGGACTGGAACAGCACGACGGCCGCGGCCATCAGCGCGAGCGCACCGAACAGCCCGAGCAACGCGTCGACGAAGACGTGCGGTTGGCCGGCGAAGTACGACGCGTCCGCGCCGGCGAACGCGGAGACCCGGTTCAGCGCGTACCAGAACCGGTCGTCGGGGGTCAGCGTTCCGGGAAATGCCTGCAGCAATGCCCATCCGATCACGGTGCCGATGGCCATCCCGAGGATCAGCGTGGCGGCCGCCTTCACCAGCGCCCCGCGGCGGACCTTCGCCCAGAACTCGCGCCGGGCCAGCACCAGGAACAGGATCGCGGCGACGTGGAAGACCAGCCCGATGACCTCGCCGATCTCCTCCATCACCGTCTCGTCGCCTGCGACGAGGTCCCCGATGTTCCAGCCGATCGCGGCCACCAGGTAGCCGACCAGGATCCACCAGGCGATGCGTTTGCGGGCCGCCAGCGCCGCGGCCAGCAGCGCCAGCACGAACGCCCAGGCGAAGCTGGTGTCGGGGAAGTTGAAGATGTACTCGTTGACGAACTCGCGCGGCACCCTGATCAACGACCGGACCGCGGGGGAGATGCTGGCGATCAGGGACAGGGTGGCGATTACTCCGACGGTCCACCCGGCTGCCGCGGGCACCCACCGGTACCTGGAACTGGGGCGGGCGGCGGTGGTGGTGGCAACCGTCATAGGCCGGGAGAATATTCGCTCGACCTGGAAATTTCGTGCGACGCGCTACCGCACCGGACCCGTGTATTTCTCCCCGGGGCCGTGCCCGGGTTCGTCGGGGACGGCGCTGGATTCCCGGAAGGCCAGCTGCAGCGTCTTCAGCCCGTCACGGACCGGGCGGGCGTGCGGCCCGAGATACTCGGCCGAGGCGGTGACCAGCCCGGCCAGCGCGGTGATCAGCCGGCGTGCCTCGTCGAGGTCGCGGTGCGGGCTCTGGTGCGGGTCCTCGG
Organism: Mycolicibacterium sp. XJ2546; assembly: GCF_053483195.1. NCBI lineage: Bacteria > Bacillati > Actinomycetota > Actinomycetes > Mycobacteriales > Mycobacteriaceae > Mycobacterium > Mycolicibacterium sp. XJ2546. Next base: position 175,728 of record NZ_JBEFRW010000009.1, read on the forward strand.
CGGACAGGCCGAGTTTTTCGGCCGCTGCGCTCATCAACATGACCGCCGACCGGGTGATCACCTCCACCGCGGGGATTTCGGCCAGCTCGCGAACCGGAACGGCGTCGGGCGGAGTGCCAGGAACCTCTGTCATTCCTGTTAGACTGGCATACGCGACCGTCCCGGCACACGCCAGGGACAGCAAGTGGAGTCCCTCTCCCACCGTTGGCCTCGGAGACTATCCGAAGGCTCAGCGGTCCGGTCAGGCGTCAACCGACGCCTGTTCTGGTCGGCATCGGGCCCTGCTTTGAGCAGGGCTTTCCTGTTCGACGAGCAGAGCGATGACGGGGTCCGGGCCTCCTCGAGGACAACATAGGAGGGCCCATCAGCACTGAGACCCGCGTCAACGAGCGCATTCGAGTACCTGAAGTCCGCCTGATCGGACCAGGTGGCGAGCAAGTAGGCATTGTGCGCATCGAAGACGCTCTCCGCGTCGCCGCGGACGCCGATCTCGACCTTGTCGAAGTTGCCCCGAACGCCAGACCTCCGGTCTGCAAGATCATGGACTACGGCAAGTACAAGTACGAGACGGCGCAGAAGGCGCGCGAGTCTCGCAAGAACCAGCAGCAGACCGTCGTCAAGGAACAAAAGCTCCGTCCCAAGATCGACGACCACGATTATGAAACCAAGAAGGGCCATGTGGTCCGGTTCCTGGAAGCGGGGTCGAAGGTCAAGGTGACGATCATGTTCCGCGGACGCGAGCAGTCGCGCCCCGAACTGGGCTACCGACTCTTGCAACGGCTGGGCGCCGATGTCGCCGATTACGGCTACGTCGAGACGGCCGCCAAACAGGACGGACGAAACATGACGATGGTGCTGGCCCCGCATCGCGGTGCGAAGACTCGCGCCAAGGCGGCACACGATGCGGACGCACCGCCCGCACAGCGCGCAAGCGGTGAAGCACAGACCGAGCAACGATAGAACTGAGGACCTAATGCCCAAGGCGAAGACCCACAGCGGCGCTTCGAAGCGTTTCCGGCGCACCGGAACCGGAAAGATCGTGCGTCAGAAGGCCAATCGTCGACACCTGCTCGAGCACAAGCCGTCTACCCGCACCCGTCGGCTCGCCGGCCGCACCGAGGTGTCAGCGAACGACAAGAGCCGCATCAAGAAGATGCTCAACGGCTGACCACGCCCGACACCTGTACGACCACCAACGATTAGGAACACTCTCATGGCACGCGTAAAGCGCGCAGTCAACGCTCAGAAGAAGCGGCGCACGATCCTCAAGGCATCGAAGGGTTACCGCGGTCAGCGCTCACGGCTGTACCGTAAAGCCAAAGAGCAGCAGCTGCATTCGTTGGGCTATGCCTACCGTGACCGGCGTGCCCGCAAGGGCGAGTTCCGCAAGCTGTGGATCTCCCGGATCAACGCCGCAGCCCGCGCCAACGACATCACCTACAACCGGCTGATCCAGGGCCTCAAGGCCGCTGGCGTCGAGGTGGACCGCAAGAACCTCGCCGAGATCGCGGTGAGCGATCCGGCCGCGTTCACCGCGCTGGTGGAGGTCGCCAGGGCCGCGCTGCCTGAGGACGTCAACGCGCCCTCCGGAGAGGCCGCCTGACGCTTACCGAGCGCTCCGCTCGGGTGGCGGCGGCGGTCAAATTGCACCGCCAGATCGCACGCCGACGCGCCGCGCGCTTCCTCGCCGAGGGACCCAATCTCGTCGAGGCGGCGTTGCGGCGCGGACTCGTATCCGAGGTCTTCGCCACCGAATCCGCCATGGACCGGTTCGGCTCGATGCTGGCCGACGTTCCCGTGCATCTGATCACCGAGCGCGCCGCAAAGGCGTTGTCGGACACCGTGACACCGGTCGGCCTGGTCGCGGTGTGCACCATGCCGCAGACGACGCTCGCCGACGTCCTGGCGCAGCCGCGGCTGGTCGCGGTCGCGGTGGGCATCTCCGAACCCGGCAATGCCGGCACGCTGATTCGGGTGGCCGATGCGATGGGTGCGGACGCGGTGGTGCTGACCGCAAACAGCGTCGACCCGTACAACGGCAAGTGCCTGCGCGCGTCGGCGGGCAGCATCTTTTCGGTGCCGGTGGTGTCGGAGGCCGACGCGGAGGCCACGCTGCAGTCGTTGCGGGAGGCCGGATTACAGGTGCTGGCCACCACGGTCGACGGTGCGGTGTCGCTGGAGGATCCCGCCGTGCAAGCCGACCTGGACAAGCCGACGGCGTGGCTGTTCGGGCCCGAGGCGCACGGTCTGCCCGCCGAGTTGGCCGGGCTGGCCACGCACCGGGTGCAGATACCGATGCGCGGCAGCGCGGAGAGCCTCAACGTGGCGTCGGCCGCGGCGATCTGCCTGTACCTGAGCGCACGGGCTAGCCGCCGTTGAGCAAACCCCGCGCCACGTGCGTGATCTGCACCTCGTTGCTGCCGGCGTAGATCATCAGCGATTTGGCGTCGCGCGCCAACTGCTCGACCCGGTATTCGGTCATATAACCGTTGCCGCCGAACAGCTGCACGGCGTCCATTGCCACATCGGTCGCGGCCTGCGAGCAGTACCACTTGATCGCCGAGGCCTCCGACAGCGAAATAGAATAGCCCTTCTCGCCAGCTTCGATCACCCGGAACAACATGTTGCGCACGTTCATTCGGGCGACTTCCATGTTGGCCAGCTTGAGCTGAATGAGCTGGAACTGCGCGATCTCCTGGCCCCAGAGCTTGCGGGTTTTGGCGTAATCGACGCACAGCCGCAGGCATTCCTCGATGACACCCAACGCCATCGCGGCCACGCCGATCCGCTCGGCGGAGAAGCTCGACCGCGCGCTGGCCCGCCCGTCGGAAGCGCCGCTGGCTTCATCTCCTTCGGTCTCGCCGAGCAGCCGGTCGCGGCCGAGGCGGACGTTGTTGAAGAACAGCTCGCCGGTGCGCGATGAGTGAATGCCCATCTTGCGGAACGGCTTTGACTGCACAAAGCCCTCCATCCCGCGGTCCAGTACGAACGTCAGCACCTTGCGGTCGCGCTTGTCGACACCGGGTTCGTCGAGTTTGGCGTACACCACGACCACGTCAGCGTCGGGCCCGTTGGTGATGAAGGTCTTCTGGCCGTTGAGGATGTAGTCGTCCCCATCGCGCGTGACATAGGACTTCATGCCGCCGAACGCGTCAGAACCAGAATCGGGTTCGGTGATGGCCCACGCACCGACCTTCTCGTAGGTGACCAGCTCGGGCAGCCAGCGTTCCTGCTGGGCCAGCGTGCCGCGACTCATGATCGTCGGCACGGTCAGGCCCAGGCTGACCCCCATCCCGGTGACCACGCCCATGCACACCCGGCACAGCTCGCTGACCACGATGTAGCCCATCCCGCCGGAACCGCCGAGCACGCTGCCGCCGGACTCGCCGGACGAGTCGCCGCCGTCGCGCAGCCGGGCCAGCCGCTTGTCAAGCGATTCGCGGGCCATATCTGCGATACCGAACGTCGTGAACAGCTTGCGGATGATGGGGTAGGGCTCCATGTCGCCGCTTTCCAGCGCGTCGACGTGGGGACGAATCTCCTTGTCTACGAACTCACGTACGGCATCGCGGACGGCAAGGTCGACATCAGACCATTCGAGCATGCAGTCATGCTGCCTTACCGGATTTTTGCCCGCGCCCCCGGGCCGGTCGACGCAAACCCGCCAGGGAGAACGTGGTATGCACCAGTGAGCCGGCACGGTCCAGCAGCGACTTGTGCTGCGGCACGTAGTGCATCGGCAGACCACGCCGGTCCGGCGGCGGCGCCATGAACCCGGGTGCCTCGACCAGCGGCGCGTCGGGAGGCAGTTTGCCCTGGGCGCGACGGTAGGCCGACAACGCCCGCGGGTGCAGCCGGATCTCGTCGGGCACCGCGACGAACGCGAACTCCACCAACTTGCCGAACAGACGCAGCAGCACCTCGTCGCCGGGGGTCCAGCGCATCCCGGCCTTCTCCCGCAGCGCCTCGTCAAACAACCCGGCCGCAATCCAGCGTTGCGCGCCGACCATCGGTTTGAAGATCTGGTCCCACACTCCCGTGGGCATCAGCACGAACCACGGTTTGGGGATGCGGATGTCGAAGATGTCCAGGGTGGCGCGGTTGATCTCCAGCTCGTCGCGGCACTTGGCCTCCCAGTACACCTGGAAGTCCTCCCAGGTCTCGGGCACCGGGCGCATGCTCATTCCGTACATCCGGTACCACTGCACGTGTTCTTCGAATAGCTGGCGTTTCTCGGCTTCGGTCAGCCCGCCGCAGAAGTACTCGGCCGTCTTGATGATGAGCATGAAGAACGTGGCGTGGGCCCAGTAGAAGGTCTCGGGGTTCAGCGCGTGGTAGCGGCGGCCCTCGGCGTCAATGCCTTTGATGCCGTGGTGGAAGCCCTTGATCTGCGCGCCGGTGTCGGCGGCACGCTCGCCGTCGTAGACCACACCCATGATCGGGTACACCGAGCGTGCCACCCGCTGCAGCGGTTCACGCAGCAAGATGGAGTGGTCCTCGACGCCGGCGCCGAGTTCGGGATACATGTTCTGGATCGCGCCGATCCACACGCCCAGCATGCCGGTGCGCAGGTCGCCGAAGTACTTCCACGTCAGCGAATCGGGCCCGAGGGGGTCCGCCGCCGCAGTGCTCGTGGTCATTGTCGTCCTGCTCATCGCCGCCTCGCTGAAATCCAGTACCCACGGTTCCACCCTCACGATAATGTTGACAACGCATGTTGTCTACGATTTGCCGGGCGCGTCGGCGAATGCGTTACCCACCGGCTACTGATGCGCCACAACGGCGTGATCAGGGCGATCGCCGCGGCGGCTTCGCAAAACGCGGATCGGCTTCGCTCGACGGACATTGTTCGCCGCCCGAACGCCCGCTTAGGCTGGCGACGTGGATGGCGAGCCGTTCGACGAGCAAGCCGACGACACTCGCGAGCCCGAACGGCCGGCGGCGCTGCCACGTCCGAACGGACCGTTGCGCTGGCTCGGCGAGACCAACCACAATCCGGGCATCATCGCGTTTCTGCGACGCACCCGGCGGGCGCTGCCGGGCGATCCCGAGTTCGGTGATCCGTTGTCGACCTCGGGTGTGGGCGGACCGCGCGCCGCCGCCCGAGCCGCCGACCGCTTCCTGCAGCGCGATGCGGCCACCCGCGAGGTCAGCCTCGGAGCGCTGCAGGTCTGGCAAGCCCTGACCGAGCGGGTCTCCGGTAAGCCCGCGAACCGGGAGGCGACGCTGGTCTTCACCGATCTGGTGGGCTTCTCGTCCTGGTCGCTGACCGCCGGCGACGGCGCCACGCTGCAACTGCTGCGGCGGGTGTCCCAGGCGGTCGAACCCCCGCTGTTGGAAGCCGGCGGGCACATCGTCAAACGCATGGGCGACGGCATCATGGCGGTGTTCGCCGACCCGACGACGGCGCTTGGTGCCGCGATCACGGCCCGTGAGGCCGTCAAAACCGTTGAAGTGGATGGCTATACCCCGCGGATGCGGGTCGGCGTGCACACCGGAAACCCGCAGCGGATCGTCGGACTGGCTGGGCGTCGACGTCAACATCGCCGCGCGCGTGATGGAGCGCGCCACCAGGGGCGAGCTGGTGGTCTCGCAAACCACGTTGGAGCGGATCTCCGAAGAGGACTTCGAATCGCTCGGCATCGAGGCCAAACGCCTGCGCAAGCAGGTGCTGTTGGCCAAACAGGAGGGTGTACCGGCCGATCTCGACATGTACCGGGTGAGAAAGCGCCGTCGGCGGGTCGCCGATGGGAACGCAGACGGCGATACGCCCGGGAGCTAGCGGTTCCGGCGTCGCCTATGATCGCCGGGTGGCTGATCAGCCCGTAGACCTGTCCCAAGACGCGCTGACCAAGGTCGTCGGCGCGTCCCGGCGCGCCTTCGCACAGGCCGCCGACCTCGACGCGCTGTCGCGCGCCAAGACCGAGCACCTCGGTGACCGCTCGCCGATTGCGCTGGCCCGGCAGTCGCTGGGCGCGCTGCCCAAGACCGACCGCGCCGACGCGGGCAAGCGGGTCAACGTGGCCCGCGGTGAGGTGCAGCAGGCCTACGACGAACGGCTCGCGGTGCTACGCGCCGAACGCGACGCGGCGGTGCTGGTCGCCGAGCGCATCGACGTCACGCTGCCGTCCACCCGGCAGCAGATCGGCGCCCGTCACCCGATTACGATCCTGGCCGAGCACGTCGCCGACGCCTTCGTCGCAATGGGCTGGGAACTGGCGGAGGGTCCGGAGGTCGAAACCGAGCAGTTCAACTTCGACGCGCTGAACTTCCCGCCGGACCATCCGGCCCGCAGCGAACAGGACACCTTCTATATCGCACCCGAAGGGTCGCGTCAGGTGCTGCGCACCCACACCTCGCCGGTGCAGATCCGCGCGCTGCTGGAGCGTGACCTGCCGGTCTACATCATCTCGATCGGCCGCACGTTCCGCACCGACGAACTCGACGCCACCCACACCCCGGTGTTCCACCAGGTCGAGGGGCTCGCGGTCGACAAGGGCCTGACCATGGCGCACCTGCGCGGCACGTTAGACGCGTTCGCCCGCTCGCAGTTCGGCCCCGCGGGGCGGACCCGGTTCCGGCCGCACTTCTTTCCGTTCACCGAGCCGTCCGCCGAGGTCGACATCTGGTTCGAGGACAAGAAAGGCGGCCCCGACTGGGTGGAGTGGGGCGGCTGCGGCATGGTCAACCCGAATGTGTTGCGCGCTTGCGGCATCGACCCCGACGTCTACTCCGGGTTCGCCTTCGGCATGGGGTTGGAGCGAACCTTGCAGTTCCGCAACGGAATTCCGGATATGCGCGACATGGTCGAAGGTGACATCCGGTTCTCGCTGCCGTTCGGGGTAGGGGCCTGATGCGGCTGCCGTACAGCTGGCTGCGCGACGTCGTCCAGGCCGGCGCCCCGGGCTGGGACGTCGGTCCCGACGAGCTCGAGCAGGCCCTGATCCGCATCGGCCACGAGGTCGAAGAGGTCATCCCGGTCGGCCCGGTCAGCGGCCCACTGAGCATCGGGCGCGTCGCCGAGATCGAGGAACTCACCGAGTTCAAGAAACCGATCCGCGCCGTGAAGGTCGACGTCGGCGAAGCTGCAACGCGCGATATCGTCTGCGGCGCAACGAACTTCGCGGTCGGCGATCTGGTCGTGGTGGCACTGCCGGGCGCCACACTGCCGGGCGACTTCACGATCGGCAGCCGAAAGACCTACGGGCGCACCAGCGACGGCATGATCTGCTCGGCCGCCGAACTGCGCCTCGGCGCCGATCACACCGGCATCATCGTGCTGCCCGCGGGCACCGCCGAACCGGGCGCACCTGCCGCCGCCGTGCTCGGCCTCGACGACGTCGTGTTCCACCTGGCCGTCACCCCCGACCGCGGCTACTGCCTGTCGGTGCGGGGGCTGGCCCGCGAGATCGCCAACGCCTACGACCTCGACTTCGTCGACCCCGCCGACGTGCCCGCGCTGCCCGCCGACGGTGAGGCGCTGCCCGTCACCGTGCAGCAGGGCACCGGCGTCCTGCGGTTCGGCCTGCGTCCGGTCACCGGCATCGACCCGGCCGCCGTGTCACCGTGGTGGCTGCAGCGCCGACTGCTGCTGTCGGGGATCCGCGCCATCTCACCGGCCGTCGACGTCACCAACTACGTGATGCTCGAACTCGGCCATCCGATGCACGCCCATGACTGCAGCCTGATCACCGGCGGCTTCGCGGTGCGCTTCGCCGAACCGGGGGAGACGGTCGTCACGCTCGACGATGTCGAACGCAAACTCGATCCCGGTGACGTGCTGATCGTCGATGACGTCGCCACCGCCGCCATCGGCGGTGTGATGGGCGCCGGCACCACCGAGGTCCGCGACAGCACCACCGACGTGCTGCTGGAGGCCGCGGTGTGGGACCCGGCGGCGGTGTCGCGCACGCAGCGGCGCCTGCACCTGCACAGCGAGGCCGGCCGCCGCTACGAGCGCACCGTGGATCCGGCGATCTCGGTGGCCGCGCTGGACCGCTGCGCCACGCTACTCGCCGAACTCACCGGCGGCGCCGCACAACCCACGCTGACCGACTGGCGCGGTGACCCGCCCCGCGACAACTGGTCGCCGCCGCCGGTGCGCATGGCCGTTGACCTTCCCGACCGCACCGCGGGCATCGCGTACCCGCCCGGCACCACCGAGAAGCGGCTCACCCAGATCGGCGCCGACGTCGTAGCCGCCGATGGACAGCTCACCGCGGTCCCGCCGAGCTGGCGGCCCGATCTGCGTCAGCCGGCCGATCTGGTCGAAGAGGTGCTGCGGCTGGAGGGGCTGGAGCAAATTCCGTCGGTGCTGCCGCTGGCGCCCGCCGGGCGTGGTCTGACCGCCCTGCAGAAGCGCCGCCGGGCCATCGGAAAAGCGTTGGCGTTCAATGGCTACGTCGAGGTGCTCCCGACGCCATTCCTGGCGGCCGCAGTGTTCGACCAGTGGGGCCTGCCCGCCGACGATCCGCGACGCTCGACCACCAGGGTGCTCAACCCGCTGGAGGCCGACCGTCCGCACCTGGCGACCACGCTGCTGCCGGGGCTGCTGGAGGCGTTGAACCGCAACGTGTCGCGCGGCGCGGGCGATGTGTCGCTGTTTGCGATCGCGCAGGTCGTGGAGCCCACCGCGCAGGCCCGCCCGGTCGAGCGGATCGCGACCGACCGACGCCCCACCGACGACGAGATCACCGCGCTGGACGCGTCGCTGCCACGGCAGCCGCAACACGTCGCGGCGGTGCTGACCGGGCTGCGCGAACCCGTGGGGCCGTGGGGACCCGGCCGGTCCGCCGAAGCCAGCGACGCCTTCGAGGCCGTGCGGCTCATCGGCCGGGTGACCGGGGTCGACCTCGTGCTGCGGCCCGCGCAGCACCTGCCATGGCACCCCGGGCGGTGCGCCGAAGTGCTCGTCGGCGATATCGTCGTCGGCCACGCCGGGGAACTGCACCCCGCGGTGCTCGAGCGCTCGGGGCTGCCCAAGCGCACCTGCGCCGTCGAACTGGACCTCGACGCGGTGCCGATCGTCGAGAGACGACCCGCGCCGGCGGTGTCCCCGTTCCCGGCGGTGTTCCAGGACGTCAGCCTCGTGGTCGACGCCGACGTCGCGGCCCAGAGCGTGGTCGAGGCCGTGCGCGAGGGTGCGGGTCCGCTGGTCGAGGACGTGCGCCTGTTCGACGTCTACGCCGGGCCGCAGATCGGGGAGGGCCGCAAGTCGTTGACCTTGGCGCTGCGGTTCCGCGCCCCCGACCGCACGCTCACCGAAGACGAGGCCAGCGCCGCGCGCGAAGCGGCGGTGCAGGCCGCAGCCGCCCGCGTCGGCGCCGTGCAGCGGGGGTAACCTGGCCCCCGTATTACCGTGAGCAGCCGCGCGTATTACCGCGAGCAGACAGAGAATGTTGTTCCCGAGGCGGCTTTCGCACGCTTCTGTGTCTGCTGGCCGATGATGAATTTGCATACCTATGCATAACCATGCAGAATTGCCGGTATGGTTTCTGTGGCTGTGGCCGGTGCCAGCGGATACGCCGGCGGAGAGATTCTGCGACTCCTATTGGGGCACCCCGCCTACGCCGACGGACGGCTGCGCATCGGCGCGCTGACCGCCGCGGCCAGCGCGGGCACCTCGCTGGCCGAACACCACCCCAACCTGTTACCGCTGGCCAACCGGGTGCTGGAGGCCACCGACGCCGACGCGTTGAGCGGCCACGACGTGGTCTTTCTCGCGCTGCCGCACGGGCACTCCGCGGCGCTGGCCGACCAATTCGGCCCCGATGTGGTGATCGTGGACTGCGGCGCCGACTTCCGGCTCACCGACTCCGACACATGGGAGCGGTTCTACGGTTGCGCGCACGCGGGCAGCTGGCCCTACGGGCTCCCAGAGTTGCCCGGCGCGCGGGAGCGGTTGCACGGCGCCAAACGCATCGCCGTGCCGGGCTGCTATCCGACCGCCGCGCTGCTCGCGCTGTGGCCGGCGATCGCCGAGGACCTCATCGAGCCCGCGATCACCGTCGTCTCCGTCAGCGGCACCTCCGGAGCGGGCCGGGCCGCGAAAACCGACCTGCTGGGCTCTGAGGTGATCGGCTCGGCGCGGGCCTACAACGTCGGCGGCAAGCACCGCCACACCCCCGAGATCATCCAGGGGCTCAAGTGCGTCACCGACAAGGACGTGACCGTATCGTTCACCCCGGTGCTGATTCCGGCCTCGCGCGGGATCCTGGCCACCTGCACCGCGCGCACCAGCGCACCTCTTTCGCAGATCCGGGCGGCCTACGAAAAGGCTTACGACGGTGAGCCGTTCGTCCACCTGCTGCCCGAAGGGCAACTGCCCAAGACCGGTTCGGTGCTGGGCAGCAACGCTACGCAGCTGGGCATCGCGATCGACGAGGACGCCCAGACGTTCATCGGTATCGCGGCGATCGACAACCTGGTCAAGGGCACCGGCGGGGCAGCCGTGCAGTCGATGAACCTCGCGTTGGGCTGGCCGGAGACCGAAGGGCTTTCGGTCGTAGGATTCGCGCCGTGACCGGCACCTCGACACCCAGCCGGCTCGTACGCACCCAGGGCGTCACCGCTCCCGCGGGTTTCCGTGCGACGGGAATCGCCGCCGGCATCAAGGCATCCGGCGCCCTCGACCTGGCGTTGGTGTTCAACGAGGGTCCCGACTACGCGGCCGCCGGGGTGTTCACCAGCAACCAGGTCAAAGCCGCGCCGGTGCAGTGGTCACAGCAAGTGCTCACCACCGGCCGGCTGCGGGCGGTGATCCTCAACTCCGGTGGCGCCAACGCCTGCACCGGACCGCAGGGGTTTCAGGACGCCCACGCCACCGCCGAAGCCGTCGCGGCCGCGCTGTCGGACTGGGGCACCGAGACCGGCGCGATCGAGGTCGCGGTCTGCTCCACCGGGCTGATCGGCGACCGGCTGCCGATGGACAAGGTGTTACCCGGAGTCACCGAGGTGGTCCACGAGATGGCCGGCGGGCTCACCGGCGGCGAAGAAGCTGCACGGGCCATCATGACCACCGACACCGTGCCCAAACAGGTGGCGCTGCATCACCCCGCCAACTGGACGGTCGGCGGTATGGCCAAGGGCGCGGGCATGATCGCGCCGTCGCTGGCGACGATGTTGTGCGTGCTCACCACCGACGCCGTCGCGGACGCGCCCGCACTCGACGCGGCGTTGCGCAAGGCCGCCGCCCAAACGTTTGACCGGCTCGACATCGACGGCAGCGCTTCGACCAACGACACGCTGCTGCTTTTGGCCTCCGGCGCCAGCGCGATCACCCCGAGCCAAAGCGAACTCGACGACGCGGTGCTGCGGGTGTGCGACGACCTGTGCCAACAACTCCAGGCCGACGCTGAAGGCGTGACCAAGCGCATCAGGATCACCGTGATGGGTGCGGCGTCGGAGGCTGATGCGCTGACCGTCGCGCGCATCGTCGCCCGCGACAGCCTGGTCAAGACCGCGCTGTTTGGTTCGGACCCGAATTGGGGCCGCGTGCTCGCTGCCGTCGGCATGGCGCCGTTTCTCCTCCAACCCGATCGGATCACGGTGTCGTTCAACGGCTTCCCGGTGTGCGCGAACATCACCGGGTTACCCGGCGCGCGCGACGTCGACCTGTCCGGTGAGGAAGTCGACGTCACCGTCGACCTCGGCGTCGGTGCAGCGCAGGCCACTGTGCGCACCACCGACCTGTCGCACGCGTACGTCGAAGAGAACTCGGCGTACAGCTCATGAGCATCGAAACCCCGCTCAAAGCAAAGGTCTTGGCAGGCGCGCTGCCGTGGCTCAAGCAGATCCACGGTAAGATCGTCGTGGTCAAGTACGGCGGCAATGCCATGACCGACGACGTGCTGAAGGCGGCGTTCGCCGCCGACATGGTTTTCCTGCGCAACTGCGGCATCTACCCCGTTGTGGTGCACGGCGGCGGACCGCAGATCACCGCGATGCTCAATCGGCTTGGTATCGAAGGTGATTTCCGCGGCGGCTTCCGGGTGACCACACCCGAGGTGCTCGACGTCGTGCGGATGGTGTTGTTCGGCCAGGTCGGCCGAGAGCTCGTCAACCTCATCAACGCGCACGGCCCGTACGCGGTCGGTCTCACCGGTGAGGACGCCCAACTGTTCACCGCCGTGCGGCGCAACGTCACCGTCAACGGCGTCGCCACCGACATCGGGCTGGTCGGTGACGTCGAGCGCGTCGACGCCGACGCGCTGCGCGACCTGATCACCGCGGGCCGGATTCCGGTGGTGTCCACGATCGCGCCCGACAGCGACGGCGTGGTGTACAACATCAACGCCGACACCGCCGCCGCGGCGCTCGCCGAGGCGCTGGGCGCCGAAAAGCTCGTCGTGCTCACCGACATCGAAGGCCTCTACGCCCGTTGGCCCGACCGGGATTCACTGGTCAGCCAGATCGACGTCGCCACGCTCGCCGAACTGATGCCGACGCTCGAGGCGGGCATGGTGCCCAAGATCGAAGCCTGCATGCGCGCCGTGTCGGGCGGTGTGCCCAGCGCGCACGTCATCGACGGCCGCGTCGAACACTGCGTGTTGGTGGAACTGTTCACCGACGAGGGGACCGGGACCAAGGTGATTCCAGCGTGACGCTACTGGACAGATGGCAGACGGTGATGATGAACAACTACGGCACTCCGCCGCTCGCGTTGGTCAGCGGTGACGGCGCGGTGGTGACCGACGCCGACGGCAGATCGTATGTGGATCTGCTCGGCGGGATCGCGGTCAACATCCTCGGGCACCGCCACCCCGCGGTGATCGAAGCGGTCACCCGCCAGCTCAACACGCTGGGCCACACGTCGAACCTGTACGCCACCGAACCCGGCGTCGCGCTGGCCGAGGTTCTGGTGGGCCTGTTGGGCGCCGGACCGGCGAAGGTGTTCTTCTGCAATTCGGGCACCGAGGCCAACGAGGTCGCGTTCAAGCTCACCCGGCTCACCGGACGCACCAAAATCGTTGCCGCCGAAGGCGCTTTCCACGGCCGCACGATGGGTTCGCTGGCATTGACCGGTCAGCCGTCCAAACAGGCCCCGTTCGCGCCACTACCCGGCGACGTGACACACGTGCCGTTCGGCGATGTCGACGCGTTGACCCGTGTCGTCGATCACGACACTGCGGCGGTGTTCCTCGAGCCGATCATGGGGGAGGGCGGCGTGGTGGTGCCGCCGGCCGGCTACCTGGCGGCCGCCCGTGAGATCACCGTTAAACACGGGGCGTTGCTGGTACTCGACGAGGTACAGACCGGAATGGGCCGCACCGGAACGTTTTTCGCCCATCAGCACGACGGCATCGTGCCCGACGTGGTGACGCTGGCCAAGGGCCTCGGCGGTGGGCTGCCGATCGGGGCGTGCATCGCGGTGGGCGCCACCGCCGACCTGATGACCCCGGGCCTGCACGGCAGCACGTTCGGGGGCAACCCGGTGTGCACCGCGGCCGCAGTGGCGGTGCTGCGGGTGCTGGCCGACGAGGACCTGCCCGGTCGCGCCGACGTGCTCGGCAAGACCATCACCTCGGGCGTCGAGGATTTGGAGCATCCGTTGGTCGACCATGTGCGCGGACGCGGCCTGTTATTGGGCGTGGTGCTCACCTCGGCGGCGGCCAAGGCCGTCGAGGCTGCCGCCCGCGACTCCGGGTTCCTGGTCAACGCCGCCGCGCCGGATGTGGTGCGGCTGGCTCCGCCGCTGGTCATCACCGACGAGCAGGTCGGCGCGTTCATCAGCGCGCTGCCCGCGGTGCTCGACACCGCCGCGAAAGCCGCGTCATGACACGGCATTTCCTGCGCGACGACGACCTGATGCCCGAGGAGCAGGCGCAGGTGCTCGCCTTGGCGGCCGAGCTGAAAAAGGACCCGGTGAAACTGCGCCCGCTGGACGGGCCCCGCGGGGTGGCGGTCATCTTCGACAAGAATTCCACCCGCACCCGGTTCTCCTTCGAGATGGGCATCGCCCAACTCGGCGGGCACGCCGTCGTGGTCGACGGGCGCAACACCCAGCTCGGCCGCGACGAGACGCTGCAGGACACCGGCCGGGTGTTGTCGCGCTACGTCGACGCGATCGTGTGGCGGACCTTCGAGCAGGAGCGGCTGACCGCGATGGCCGAGGGCGCGACCGTGCCCGTGGTCAACGCGCTCTCCGATGAGTTCCACCCGTGCCAGGTGCTCGCCGACCTGCAGACCCTGGGCGAGCGCAAGGGCTCGCTGGCCGGGCTGCGGCTGTCCTATTTCGGTGACGGCGCCAACAACATGGCCCACTCGCTGATGCTGGGCGGGGTGACCGCCGGGGTGCACGTCACGATCGCCGCGCCCAGCGGGTTCGCGCCGCACCCGGAATTCGTTGCGGCCGCCGAGAAACGCGGGGCGCAGACGGGCGCGACGGTGACGCTGACCGACGACGCGCGCCGCGCCGCCGACGGCGTCGACGTGCTGGTCACCGACACCTGGACGTCGATGGGGCAGGAGGACGACGGGCTGGACCGCGTCGGGCCGTTTCAGCCGTTCCAGCTCAACACCGAACTGCTCACGCTGGCCGACCGCGAAGCCGTTGTGCTGCACTGCCTTCCGGCGCACCGCGGCCATGAGATCACCGACGAGGTGATCGACGGACCGCAGAGCGCGGTGTGGGCCGAGGCGGAGAACCGGCTGCACGCCCAGAAGGCGCTGCTGGTGTGGTTGCTGGAACAGGACCGCGGATGACCTCGGCGGCCACCCGGGCCGGCAGGCAGGCCCGCATCATCGCGATCCTGTCGTCGCAATCGGTGCACAGTCAGACCGAACTCGCCGCGATGCTGGCCGACGAGGGGATCGAGGTGACGCAGGCGACGCTGTCGCGCGACCTCGAGGAACTCGGCGCAGTGAAGTTGCGCGGCGCCCACGGCGGCGTCGGGGTGTACGTCGTGCCCGAGGACGGCAGCCCGGTGCGCGGCGTTTCCGGTGGCACCGAACGACTCTCACGCCTGCTGGTCGAACTTCTGGTGTCAACTGACGCCAGCGCGAACCTCGCGATCCTGCGTACGCCGCCCGGTGCGGCGCACTACCTCGCCAGCGCGATGGACCGCGCCGCGCTGCCGTACGTGGTCGGCACCGTCGCCGGGGATGACACCATCCTGGTGGTCGCGCGCGAGCCCATGACGGGGGCGCAGCTGGCGACGAAGCTTGAAAGCATCCAACAAGGAGGAGATTAGGTATGCCACAACCGGGGTCCGAGCGCGTCATCCTGGCGTATTCCGGCGGTCTGGACACCTCGGTGGCGATCAGCTGGATCGGCAAGGAGACCGGCCGTGAGGTGGTCGCCGTGGCGATCGATCTCGGTCAGGGCGGCGAAGATATGGAGGTGGTCCGGCGGCGGGCGCTGGACTGTGGTGCGGTCGAGGCGGTCGTCGTCGACGCCCGAGACGAATTCGCCGAGCAGTACTGCCTACCCGCCATCCAGTCGAACGCGCTCTACATGGACCGCTATCCGCTGGTGTCGGCGCTGAGCCGGCCGCTGATCGTCAAGCACCTGGTGGCCGCGGCGCGTGAGCACGGCGGCGGCACCGTCGCCCACGGCTGCACCGGAAAAGGCAACGACCAGGTGCGGTTCGAGGTCGGGTTCGCCTCGCTGGCACCGGATCTGCAGGTGCTCGCGCCCGTCCGCGACTACGCGTGGACGCGGGAGAAGGCCATCGCGTTCGCCGAGGAGAACGCGATCCCGATCAACGTCACCAAGCGGTCGCCGTTCTCCATCGACCAGAACGTGTGGGGGCGCGCCGTGGAGACCGGGTTCCTCGAGCATTTGTGGAACGCGCCCACCAAGGACGTCTTCGAGTACACCGAGGACCCGACCGTCAACTGGAGCACCCCCGACGAGGTGATCGTGGGGTTCGAGCGTGGGGTGCCGGTGTCGATCGACGGCCGGCCGGTGACGGTGCTGCAGGCCATCGAGGAACTTAACCGCCGCGCCGGCGAGCAGGGCGTCGGCAGGCTCGACGTCGTTGAGGACCGGCTGGTCGGCATCAAGAGCCGCGAGATCTACGAGGCGCCAGGGGCGATGGTGCTGATCACCGCGCATGCCGAGCTCGAACACGTGACGCTGGAACGCGAACTCGGCCGGTTCAAGCGCGGCACCGACCGCAAGTGGGGCGAGCTGGTGTACGACGGGCTGTGGTTCTCGCCGCTGAAGACCGCGCTGGAGGCGTTCGTCGAGCACACCCAGCAGCGAGTCACCGGTGAGATCCGGATGGTGTTGCACGGCGGGCACATCGCGGTCAACGGCCGCCGCAGCCCCGAGTCGCTGTACGACTTCAACCTCGCCACCTATGACGAGGGCGACACGTTCGACCAGTCGGCGGCCCGCGGTTTCGTGCAGATCCACGGCCTCTCGTCGAGCATCGCCGCCCGCCGGGACCTGGACCTATGACGCTCAAAGGGACATCTCGGCGGGAAATTGCGATTAGAAACCGCCAAGACGTCCATCTGGACGCGGTGACGGGAGGCCGATGAGCACCAACGAGGGCTCGCTGTGGGGCGGCCGGTTCACCGACGGCCCCTCGGACGCGCTGGCCGCGCTGAGCAAGTCCACACATTTCGACTGGGTGCTGGCCCCGTACGACATCCAGGCCTCCAAAGCCCACGCGCAGGTGCTGTTTTCCGCCGGCCTGCTGACCGGCGAGCAGCGCGACGGGCTGCTCGCCGGCTTGGACCAGCTGGCCTCCGACGTCGCCGACGGCGGCTTCGGGCCGCTGCCCACCGACGAGGACGTGCACGGTGCGCTGGAGCGCGGCCTGATCGACCGCATCGGTCCCGAACTGGGAGGCCGGCTGCGGGCGGGCCGATCGCGAAACGACCAGGTGGCGACGCTGTTTCGGATGTGGCTGCGCGACGCCGTGCGGCGCGTCGCCGACGGTGCGCTCGCCGTCGTCGACGCGCTGGCCGCCCAGGCCGCGGCCCATCCGAGTGCGATCATGCCCGGGAAGACTCACCTGCAGTCGGCTCAACCCGTCCTGCTGGCCCACCACCTGCTCGCCCACGCGCATCCGCTGCTGCGCGACGTCGACCGGCTCGCCGATTTCGACAAACGAACCGCGGTGTCCCCGTACGGATCCGGGGCCCTGGCGGGTTCGTCGCTTGGCCTGGACCCCGACGCCGTCGCGGCCGAACTCGGCTTCGATGCGGCCGCCGACAACTCGATCGACGCGACCGCCTCACGCGACTTCGCCGCGGAGGCGGCGTTCGTGCTCGCCATGATCGCCGTCGACCTGTCGCGCCTCGCCGAGGACATCATCCTCTGGAGCACCACCGAATTCGGCTATGTCACGCTGCACGACGGCTGGTCCACTGGCAGCTCGATCATGCCGCAGAAGAAGAACCCCGACATCGCCGAGTTGGCGCGGGGCAAATCGGGCCGGCTGATCGGCAACCTCACCGGTCTGCTCGCTACGCTGAAAGCCCAACCGCTGGCCTACAACCGGGATCTGCAGGAGGACAAGGAGCCGGTCATCGACTCGGTGGCACAGCTGGAGCTGCTGTTGCCCGCGATGGCCGGGCTGGTGGCCACCCTAACTTTCGACACCGACCGGATGGCCGAACTCGCCCCGCTCGGATACACATTGGCCACCGATGTCGCGGAATGGCTTGTACGCAAGGGCGTTCCGTTCCGGGTGGCACATGAAGCCGCCGGGGCTGCGGTGCGGGCGGCGGAGACGCGCGAGGTCGGTCTGGAAGACCTCGACGACCACGAGCTCGCCGCCATCCATCCGGCGCTGACGCCGCAGGTCCGCGAGGTACTCACCATCGACGGCTCGGTGAACTCACGCGACGCCCGCGGCGGAACCGCACCGAGCCAGGTGGCCAAACAGCTCGACGTCGTGGCGGAAACCACCGAGCGGCTGCGACTACGCTTGCAGAGATGACCGAGCGGATCACCTTCGAGTCCGGCGGCGAAACCTGCATCGGTTACCTCTACGGTGATCACGCCGAC
This sequence comes from Mycolicibacterium sp. XJ2546, assembly GCF_053483195.1. Lineage (NCBI taxonomy): Bacteria > Bacillati > Actinomycetota > Actinomycetes > Mycobacteriales > Mycobacteriaceae > Mycobacterium > Mycolicibacterium sp. XJ2546. The sequence goes on from NZ_JBEFRW010000009.1 coordinate 193,693, forward strand.
GAGCGACCCTGCGTCGTGATGTGCCAGGGGTTCGGCGGAACCCAGGACACCCCCGCTTTCACAGAGAACGCCAAAGGCTTCGCCGCGGCCGGCTATCGCGTGCTGACCTTCGACTACCGCAACTTCGGCGAAAGCACTGGCGCACCAAGGCAATTGGTCGACATCGACGGCCAGCTCGACGACATCCGCGCCGCGATCAACCATGCCCGCGGCGTCCCGGGCGTCGACGCCGACCGGATCGTGCTCTGGGGCACCTCGCTGGGCGGCGCTCACGTGGTGGTGGCTGCGTCGCGCGATCCGCGTATCGCGGCGGTGATCGCGCAGATCCCCTTCAACGGCACGGCACGAAAGGTGGAGGGCCGCTCGACGGCGGCGACCCTGCGCCTGCTCTGGGCCATGACGGTCGATGCGGCGCGCGGCATGCTGGGTTTGTCACCGGCCTACATCAAGGCGGTCGCCGGTCACGGGGAACTGGCCGCGATGTCCAGCGCAGCGGCGCAGGAGACCGTCGCCGGCATGGCCAGCGACACCTGGCGCAACGAGGTGGCACCGCGGGCGTTGTTCGGGTTGATGCGCTATCGGCCGGCCGACGCGGCGCCTGAGGTGCGCGTCCCGGTGTTGGTGTGCGCCGCGGAACGCGACAAGGAGGTTCCGCTGGCGCTGGTCGCCCAACTTGCCGACGCGCTACCGCGCGGTGTGCTGCGGACCTACCCCTGCCCGCACTTCGAGTTCTACCGCGACGACGTCCGCGAGCAGGTCCTTGCCGACCAGCTCGCGTTTCTGTCGCGCGTGTTCGACGACTAGTAACTAGTCGTCGTCGTTGCAGATACTGACCTCGAGCCGGCCGTCGTCGACTTCGACCTCGAGGTCGAGTTCCTCAGGGCCTCGCCGGAACGCGATCTCGACCTCTTCGGGTTCCTGGTCGTCGACGCGGTGCGTCCAGCCGTCCGCCGGGGTGACCGTGCCCAGGGTCAGCCGGCCGTCGGCGAAGGTGACGACGGCCGAGCCCGCGTCGAACACCTGGTAGCGCCCGTCGGGGGCGGGATCGATGCGCACGCATTGATCGCGCGCCGGTCGAGCGGGGGCGGCCACCCCGGTCTGGGGTGCCTGCTGTTCGGCGGTCGGAGCGCTGGGCGACGTTGTGACGGCCGGGGCCGGTTCGGTGACGGTCACCGTGGACTGGGCCTCGTCGGAGGAACCGCATGCCGGCAGGAGCAGAACAGCTCCCGCGAGGACCGTGGCGCCTATCGATCTGCTGTTCATGGCGCCACCCTACGTGGCGGGGTCACTCGTCGGCAGCGGCCAGCCAGGCCTCTTCCAGCGAATGTTTCCGCTTCAACAGCTCCTGCAGTTCGGCGTTGAGTTCGCCGAGCTGCACATGGTCGGCGGCGGCCTCGGCCATGGCCAGGTGCAGTCGTTCGATGCGGGCCTCGAGTTTCTCCAGCTGACCCTCGATGCGGGCCATCTCCTTGCCCGTCCGGCGTTGGCGCGCTGCCTCGGACTCACCGCGCGCCGGCTCCGCACGTCCTGCTGAGGCGTTCGGCGCGGCGGCCCGGTCGGCCAGGTACTGCTCGATGCCGCCTGGCAACAGATCGCACCGGCCCCCGCCGGTCAACGCGTAGGTGACGTCGCTGACGCGTTCGAGGAAGTACCGGTCGTGGGTGACGACGATCAACGTGCCGGGCCAGCCGTCGAGGTAGTCCTCGATGACGGTCAGCGTGTCGATGTCGAGATCGTTGGTCGGCTCGTCGAGCAGCAGCACGTTCGGCTCGTCGAGCAGGAGCCGCAGGAACTGCAGCCGGCGTCTTTCCCCGCCGGACAGCTCGCCGACCCGCGCGGTGAGCTTGTCGCCGGTGAACCCGAAGTCGCGCAGCAACGTGTCGGCGCTGATTTCTCGACCGCCGGCCAATTCGGCGACCCGGCGGCGGTTTTCGACCGCGTCGAGCACCCGCTCGCCGTCGTTCACCTCGGCCAGCGCCTGGCTCAGATAGCCGATCTGCAGCGTCGCGCCGCGCTTGATGGTGCCCGCGGTCGGCTCCAAATAGCCGGCCAGCAGACGCAATACCGACGTCTTGCCGGTGCCGTTGACGCCGACCAGCCCGATGCGTGCGCCCGGTCCGATGGACCAGTCGACCCGGTCCAGAATCACGTGCGGGCCGACCTCGAGCCGCACCCGGTGCAGGTCGAAAACGTCCTTGCCCAGCCGGGTGGTGGCGAAGCGTTGCAGCACAAGCGAATCGCGCGGCGGCGGCTCGTTGGCGATCAACTCGTTGGCCGCCTGGACGCGGAACTTGGGCTTCGACGTCCGCGCCGGCGGGCCACGCCGCAGCCAGGCCAGTTCCTTGCGCATCAGGTTCTGCCGCCGCGCCTCCACCCCGGCCGCCAGGCGCATCCGCTCGGCACGGGCCAGCACGTAGGCGGCGTAGCCACCGTCGTAGCCATCGACGACGCCGTCGTGCACCTCCCAGGTTCTGGTGCACACCGCGTCGAGAAACCACCGGTCGTGGCTGACCACCACCAGCGCCTGGGCGCGGCGCGCATTGAGATGTCGGGCCAGCCACTCGATCACCTCCACGTCGAGGTGGTTGGTCGGCTCGTCGAGCACCAGCACGTCGTGCCCGGCGATCAACACCTCGGCCAGCGCGACGCGGCGCCGCTCGCCGCCGGACAGCCGCGCGACCTCGCTGTCCAGCGGGACGCCGGACAACAGGTGGGTGACGACGTCGCGGGTGTGCGGATCGGCCGCCCAGACGTGGTCGGGGCGCCCGCCGACCTCCGCCATCCCGTCGCTGCGCTCGCCCAGGACGACGTCGCGGACGGTGGTCCCGATGAAGTCGTCGGCCTGGCGCAGATAACCCACCGAGAGGCCCGACGTGTGCGTGACGCGCCCCGAGTCGGGCGGCCGCGCCGACGTCAGCACCTGCAGCAACGTGGTCTTGCCGTCGCCGTTGCGGCCGACGACGCCGATCGCGTCGCCTTCGTCGATGCCCAGGCTGACCCCGTCGAGCAGGGTGCGGGTGCCGTAGCTGACGGTGGCGCGCTCGACGTTGATCAGATTCGGCATCAGCCGCGATGATATGTCGACCCCATGCCATGATGACCACGGCGATTATCGGGGCAACGGGGCTAGCGAGCAGCTGAAGGGGAGTGGGGCGTGGTGGACCTGTCCGCGATAACCAAGCCGGTCGGCCGGCTGGTGGCCACCGCGCAAAACGGCCTGGAAGTGCTGCGCTACGGCGGTTTGGAGACGGGGTCGGTGCCGTCGCCATTCCAGATCATCCAGAGCGTCCCGATGTACCGGCTGCGACGCTATTTTCCGCCGGACGCCCGGCCCGGAGCAAAGCCGCCAGGAGCGCCGGTGCTGATGGTGCACCCGATGATGATGTCGGCCGACATGTGGGACGTCACCCGCGACGACGGTGCCGTCGGCATCCTGCACCGGGCGGGCCTGGACCCGTGGGTGATCGACTTCGGCTCCCCGGACAAGGTCGAAGGCGGCATGGACCGCAACCTGGCCGACCACATCGTCGCGCTCAGCGAGGCCATCGACACCGTCAAGGAGGTCACCGGCCGCGACATCCATCTGGCCGGCTACTCCCAGGGCGGCATGTTCGCCTACCAGACCGCGGCCTACCGCCGGTCCAAGGACCTTGCGAGCATCATCGCGTTCGGCTCACCGGTCGACACCCTTGCCGCTCTTCCGATGAACCTGCCGCCGAGCCTGGCCCCGGCGGCCGCGGACTTCATGGCCGACCATGTGTTCAGCCGCATCGACATCCCGGGCTGGCTGGCGCGCACCGGCTTTCAGATGCTCGACCCCCTCAAGACCGCGCAGTCGCGGCTGGACTTCTTGCGCCAGCTGCACGACCGCGAAGCGTTACTGCCCCGCGAACAACAGCGCCGCTTCCTGGCTTCCGAAGGCTGGATCGCCTGGTCGGGGCCCGCGATCGCCGAACTGCTCAAACAGTTCATCGCGCACAACCGGATGATGAGCGGCGGCTTCTCCATCCACGGTGACCTGGTCACGCTCTCCGACATCGACTGCCCGGTGCTTGCTGTCGTCGGCGAGGTCGACGACATCGGCCAACCCGCATCCGTGCGCGGCATCAAACGCGCCGCCCCGAAAGCTGACGTCTACGAATTCCTCATCCGGGCAGGGCATTTCGGCCTGGTAGTGGGATCCAAAGCAGCCAGCCAGACATGGCCGACCGTCGCACAGTGGGTCAGGTGGCTCGAGGGCACCGGTGAGTTGCCCGACGATGTGGCGCCGATGGCGCTGCAGCCGGAGACGCCCTCCAGTGGGGTTTCGCTCAGCTCCCGGGTGGCGCACAGCACCGCGGCAGCCACCGAAATGATCTTCGGGATGGCGCAGACGGCCGCCGACGCGCTCGTCGCGGCCAACAAGTCCGCTCGCACGCTGGCCATCGAAACCGCGCGCACACTGCCCCGGCTGGCCCGACTCGGCCAGATCAACGACCACACCCGAATCTCCTTCGGCCGGATCATGTCCGAGCAGGCCCGTAACCTGCCCAACGGGGAAGCCCTGCTGTTCGACGGCCGGGTACACACCTACGAGGCGGTGGATCGCCGCATCAACAACGTGGTGCGCGGTCTGATCGACGTCGGAGTGCGTCAAGGCGCGCGGGTCGGGGTGCTGATGGAGACCCGCCCCAGCGCCCTGGTCGCGATCGCTGCACTGTCGCGGCTGGGCGCGGTCGCGGTGCTGATGCCGCCCGACGCAGACCTGCGCACCGCAGCCCGGTTGGGCGCGGTGTCGGAGATCATCGCCGACCCGAGCAGCCTGGACGCCGCCCGGCAACTGAACATGCGGGTGCTGGTGCTCGGCGGTGGCGAGGCGCGGGACCTGAACGTGCCCGGCGACGCCGATGTCATCGACATGGAGAAGATCGATCCCGACGCGGTCGACCTGCCCGGCTGGTACCGGCCGAACCCCGGGCTGGCCCGCGACCTTGCGTTCATCGGCTTCAGCGCGACCGACGGGGAACTGATCGCCCGCCAGATCACCAACTACCGGTGGGCGCTGTCGGCGTTCGGCACCGCCTCGGCCGCGAACCTCAGCCGCGGCGACACCGTCTACTGTCTGACCCCGCTGCACCACCAGTCCGGGCTGCTGGTCGCACTCGGTGGGGCCGTTGTCGGCGGATCGCGCATCGCGCTGTCGCGGGGTCTGCGCCCCGACCGCTTCGTCCAGGAGATCCGCCAGTACGGCGTGACCGTGGTGACCTACACGTGGGCGATGCTGCGCGACGTCATCGACGACCCGGCCTTCTCCCTGACGGGCAGCCATCCCGTGCGGTTGTTCATCGGCTCGGGTATGCCGACCGGGCTGTGGGAGCGTGTCGTCGACGTGTTCGCGCCAGCGCGGGTCGTGGAGTTCTTCGCCACCACAGACGGACAGGCGGTGCTGGCCAACGTCTCCGGCGCCAAGATCGGCAGCAAGGGCAGGCCGCTGCCCGGTGGCGGCGACATCGAGTTGGCGGCGTATGACGCCGAGGACAACCTGATCCTCGAAGACGAGCGCGGCTTCGTGCGCAGAGCCGAAACCGACGAGGTCGGTGTGCTGCTCGCCCGTCCTCGCGGCCCGATCGACCCGACGGCGTCGATCAAGCGAGGCGTCTTCGCGCCCGCCGACACGTGGGTTTCGACGGAGTTCTTGTTCCGCCGCGACGAGGACGGCGACTACTGGCAGGTCGACAACCGCGGCGCCCTCATCGACACCGCGCGCGGCATCGTCTACTCCTCGGTGGTCAACGACGCCGTCAGCCGGCTCGGCGCGGTGGACCTTGCGGTGACCTACGGTGTGCCGGTCGACGGGGGACAGTTGGCCGTCACGGCGCTGCAACTGCGTCCCGGCGGCAGTATCCCGTCGGCGGATCTGTCCGAGGCGCTCTCGGATCTGGTGCTTGGAAATGCGCCCGACATCGTGCACGTGGTCAACAAGATGACGCTGTCGGCGTCGTACCGGCCCCTGGTCAGCCCGTTGCGCGAACAAGGCGTCCCCAAAGCGGCGCGTAACGCCTGGTACCTGGATTTCGATACCCATCGGTACAAGCGATTGACCGTCGCGGTGCGCGCGGAGATCGCCGGTGGGCAGTAGCGACGGAAGTGCCGGACTGCAGGTGCGCTGTTAGGCTCCCGCTTGGCGGCACCCGTCGCCGGGTCGGGCAATCGCGGCACCGCACTGGAGGTTTGATGACATCGCAGGCCGGTTCCAACCGCGACCTCTGGCGTCGCCTCGTGGTCACGCCGATGGCCGCCGGCGCGATGGTCGCGGGCATGTTGTCGGCTGCGGCGACAGCGGGTGCCCAGCCGACTGAGCCGACGACCGAACCGACCGCCACCGAGACGCCGACAGCGGCGGCCGAAGGTGCGCCGCGCTCATGTACCGGGGACGACTGCAGTCGCGGGGAACCGGAACCGGAGAAGGTGTCAGCCGATCGGGTGCTCATGCAGATCTATACCGAGTACGCGCAGGGTGACGGCGGCGGGCAGGTGTCCAAGCTCATCGACGACGCGGTGAAGCTGCGCAGGCAAGGTTTCCGCCCGTCCAATTTGAACGCCCAGGCGCTCGCCGATGCGCTCGAGTACCGGCCAAACCAGACACCGCTGGTGGAGGCGCTGAAGAACACAATCGCCTATCAGCGCAAGCTGCAAGCCCAGGCTGCCCTGACCGCCTCGCAACAGGGGCCCGTGGCTGGTCCGGTGCCCGTCATTCCCGGCACGACCATGCCGGTCGGTTAGCGTCGTGGCACTCGACGAAAGGCTGCTCGTTATCCTGGTCTGCCCCCAGGACCGCGGGTCACTGCTGTTGGTGGGGGACGAGTTTCTGTACAACCCGCGGCTTCGGCGCGCGTACCGCATCGACGATGGCATCCCGGTGCTGCTGATCGACGAGGCCGTCGCCATCGACGACGACGCCGAACACCAACGCATGCTGGACCGGGCCTCAGGCGAGGCCGGGTAGCTCGCCGGTGAGGTAGCGCTGCAGGGTGGGCGCGACGGTGTCGACGATCTGCTCCACCGGCAACGACTTGAACGGCTCCAACTCGAGGATGTAGCGGGCCATCACCACGCCCACCAGCTGGCTGGCCACGAACTGCACACGGATCCGGCCGCTGCCGGGCGGGTTGTCAACGCGTGAACCGACCTCCGCCACGATGACTTCCTGCAGAAACGACCGGAACAGGCTGACATCACCACCGGCCAGCGTGGAGCGCAACGTGGCGATAAACCCCTTGCCCGCCTCCGAATCCCACAGCGGCAGAACGAGTGACGGCAGTATGCGCCCAATCTGTTCGACGGGCACCTGGCGAAGCGGGCCGATCACCTCCATCGGATCGATCGGGGTCTGGATAGCAGCGCCGAAGAGTTGGGTTTTGGTGCCGAAATAATGGTGTACGAGCGCGGGGTCCACCTTGGCTTCGGTGGCGATCGCGCGGATGGATGTGTTGTCGAAGCCGTTGCGGGCGAACAGGTCTCGGGCGCACCTGAGGATCCGTTCCCGGGTGTCCGACGGGCCGGGTGGCCGGCCGGGACGCTTGCGCTCGGCGTCTGTGCTTTCTGTTCTTCGCGCAAGCGGTTCATCGCTGGTCAACTCAGGGCGTCCGTCGTCGCAGGGTCGCCGCCGCCAGGCACAGTGCCACGACCGCGCAGCCGCTGACGATGACGATGTCGCGCAGCGCGACACCGCTCAGTTCCGGGTGCACGCCGACCTCCCGCAGGGCCTCCAGCGCATAGCTGGCGGGCATCACGTTGCTGATCCATTGCAGCCACTCCGGCATTGTGCCCCGTGGCACGATGATGCCGGCAAGCAGCAGCTGCGGCACCATCACCAACGGGATGAACTGCACGGCCTGGAATTCGGTGCGCGCGAACGCGCTACAGAGCAGGCCGAGCCCGACGCCGAGGATGGCGTTGACGATCGCGATCACGAACACCCAGGCCGGGCTGCCTGCGGTTTCGAAGCCGAGCAGCCAGAAGGCGACGGCGCAGGCCAGGCTGGCCTGGATGGCCGCAGCGATCGAGAACGCGGTGCCGTACGCGCCGAGCAGGTCCAGCCGGCGCAGCGGCGTGGTGAGGATGCGTTCCAGCGTTCCCGAGGCGCGTTCGCGCTGCATGGTGATCGAGGTGATCACGAACATCACGAACAGGGGGAACAGGCCGAGCAGGATCAGGCAGGCGTTGTTGAAGCCCGACGTCGCGCCCGGTGCGGTCGGGACGTTTTCGAACATGAAGTACATCAGCGTGATGATCACGATCGGCACCAGCAGGATCATCGCGACGCTGCGGTGATCGCCGGCCAGCTGCCGCAGAATCCGCGTGGTGGTGGCCAGGTAGGCCTGCGGGTTCAGCCGGCCGCGGGGCTCGCGGCTGCGGTGCTGTGCGTGATGACGGACAGAAACGCTTGCTCCAGTGACTGACATCCCGTGTCCTCTCGTAGCTTGGTCGGTGTGGTGTGCGCCAGGAAGCGCCCGTCGCGCATCAGCAGCAGGTCGCCGCAGTGGTCGGCCTCGTCCATCACGTGGCTCGACACCAGCAGCGTCGTGCCGCGATCCGCGAGCTGGCGGAACTGCTCCCAGAGGTCGGCCCGCAGGACCGGGTCAAGCCCGACAGTGGGTTCGTCGAGTACGAGCAGATCGGGGCGCGAGACCAGCGCGCAGGCCAGCGATGCCCGGGCGCGCTGACCACCGGACAGGTTGGCGCACAAGGCGGTTCGATAATCGTCGAGGCCAACTGCTGCGACGGCTTCGTCGGCCGCCTCCGAACCGGTGCCGTACAGCGAGGCGAAGTAGTGAGCGTTGTCGATAACGCGCAGGTCGTCGTAGATCGTGGCGTGCTGCGTGACGTAGCCGACGTGGTGGCGCAGTTCGGCCGAGCCGGCTGGACGGCCGAGCACCCTGACCGTTCCGCCCGCGATGATCTGGGTGCCGACGACGCAGCGCATCAAGGTGGTCTTACCGCAGCCCGACGGTCCCAGCAGGCCGGTGATCGTGCCACGGGGGATGGCGACCGTGATGTCGTCGAGGGCGACGCGCTTGCCGCGGATGACTCGCAGCCCGCGGATGTCGATGGCCGGTTCGGCGGTGCGCGGGATCGGGAATTCATCAGACAATGAAGTCATCATGTGGTGAATATCCTCCCCACCCGGCGCGGTGTCAAGGGTGGCAGGGAGAATCCCTCGGATGAGCGCCGAGCTGTTGTCCACCGATCCGCTCACCGCGGCTCGCCGGTTACTCGGGGCGACGCTGATCACACGGGAAACCAGCGCGATGATCGTGGAGGTCGAGGCTTATGGTGGCCCCGCCGACGGCCCGTGGCCGGACCCCGCTGCGCATTCGTTTCGCGGGCCGGGTCCACGCAACTGGGTGATGTTCGGACCCGCCGGGCGGCTCTACACCTATCGCAGTCATGGCGTCCATGTGTGCGCCAACGTGGCGTGCGCCACCGACGGTGTGGCGGGCGCGGTGCTACTGCGGGCGGCCGCGATCGAGTCCGGTCTCGAGGTGGCGCAGATCCGGCGCGGCGAGTCGGTGCGGCCCGCCGCGTTGGCCCGCGGACCCGGCAACCTGTGTTCGGCGATGGGAATCATCCTGGACGACAACGGGCTTGACCTGTTCGACCCGAACAGCTCTGTCCAGTTGCAGTTCGGTGAAGAGCATCCTGTAGCCGAAGGGCCGCGGGTCGGAGTGAGCAAAGCCGCCGACCGGCCGTGGCGTCTTTGGCTGGCGGGTCGGCCAGAGGTATCGCTGTATCGGCGCAGCCCGCGGGCACCGGCTCCCGGCCTAAGCGATTAGTACGAGAAGATCGAAGCTGTGACTTCTGCGGGTACGTCCATTCTCGACGAGCTCGAGTGGCGGGGGCTGGTTGCCCAATCGACCGATCGTGAGGCGCTGGCGGCGGAGCTGGCCAAAGGGCCCATCACCGTCTATTCGGGGTTCGACCCGACCGCGCCGAGCCTGCACGCAGGACATCTCATTCCGTTGTTGACGCTGCGGCGCTTTCAGCAGGCGGGTCATCGGCCGATCGTGTTGGCCGGCGGCGCCACCGGCATGATTGGTGACCCCCGCGACACCGGTGAACGCACGTTGCACACCGCAGCCACGGTCGCCGAGTGGGCCGAACGCATCCGCGGCCAACTCGAGCGGTTCGTCGAGTTCGACGATTCGGCGAGCGGTGCGGTGGTGGAGAACAACCTGTCGTGGACGGAGCCCCTGTCGGCGATCGAGTTCCTGCGCGACATCGGCAAGCACTTCTCGGTCAACGTCATGCTCGACCGCGACACGGTCCGGCGCCGCCTGGACGGTGAAGGCATCTCCTACACCGAATTCAGCTACATGCTGCTGCAGGCCAACGACTACGTCGAGCTGCATCACCGGTACGGATGCGCGCTGCAGATCGGCGGGTCCGACCAGTGGGGCAACATCATCGCCGGGGTGCGGTTGGTCCGCCAGAAGGACGGTGCGACGGTGCACGCGTTGACGACGCCGTTGGTCACCGACTCCGAGGGCAAGAAATTCGGCAAGTCGACCGGCGGCGGCAGCCTGTGGTTGGACCCGGCGATGACAAGCCCATACGCCTGGTACCAGTACTTCATCAACACCGCCGACGCCGACGTAGTCCGCTATCTGCGCTGGTTCACGTTCCTGACATCCGAAGATCTGGCCGAGATGGAGCAGATAACGGCCGAACGTCCGCACGAACGGGCCGCGCAGCGTCGGTTGGCGCGCGAACTCACCACGTTGGTGCACGGCGAAGCGGCCACCCGCTCGGTCGAGCTCGCCAGCCAGGCGCTGTTCGGCCGCGCGGATCTGGCGGACCTGGACGAGCCGACGCTCGCGGGGGCGTTACGAGAAGCGTCGGTCGCGGCGTTGGAGCCGGGCGGGTCCGACACCATCACCGACCTATTGGTGGCCAGCGGCCTGGCGCCGAGCAAGGGCGCGGCGCGGCGCACCGTCGCCGAGGGCGGCGCCTACGTCAACAACGCCCGCATCGACAGCGAGAACTGGGCGCCGCAGCCGTCGGACTTCCTGCACGGCCGATGGTTGGTGCTGCGTCGGGGCAAGCGGAATTTCGCCGGCATCGAACGCGTTGGATGAGGTGTCGGGCTCTGCGCGGGAATAAGTTCCGCGCCGTTGTCGTTGGGCTTGATGCGTGAGTCGACGCATCGACGATGCGCACGGTAGGTGACGAGCGAAAGACACGCCCTATCAGGCCATTTGACTCCACGTATTCCCTCACGTAACTTGTTGATTCGTCGCTGCGACACGGGCCTGGCCCGAAGAGCGCGGCGGATCCCAGAGGGAATCCCCACTTCGGTGGGTTCCTGAGTGTCCGCACTACGAGTACGCGGCTTTTAGCCGTGGACTTACTGCGCGGTCAC